>DATAFT010000526.1:0-3193 GCA_036257295.1 Thermoanaerobaculia bacterium | reverse complement strand
CCTCGGCCTCCTCGACCGTCTTGCCCTTGATCGCTTCGGTCATGAGCGACGCCGATGCGGTCGAGATGGCGCAGCCGGCGCCCTCGAAGTGGAGGTCGGCGACGCGGTCGTCCTCCAGGCGCACCGACACCTTCACCTGATCGCCACACAGCGGGTTGTAGCCCTCGGCGGTGTGGTCGGCTCCCTGCAGCGGCCCGAAGTTCCGCGGCCGCTTGTAGTGGTCGAGGATGACCTCTTGATAGAGCTGGCGCAGGTCGTCGGAGATGGGGCTCACTAGCCGAAGACCTCGCGCACGCGATCGAGCGCGCCGTCGAGCGCAGCGACCTCGTCGAGGGTGTTGTAGAGCGCGAACGAGGCGCGCGCGGAGGCGGCCACCCCGAAGTGCTTCATGACGGGCTGCGCGCAGTGATGGCCGGTGCGCACCGCGATCCCTTCCTCGTCGAGGATGGTGCCGAGGTCGTGGGCGTGCACGCCGTCCATCACGAACGAGACCAGCGCCGTCTTGTGGCGCGCGGTGCCGAGGATGTGGATGTCCGGCTGCACCTCGAATCGCCGCGTCGCCTCCGCCAGCAGCGCCGCTTCGTGCGCGGCGACCGCGTCGCGATCGTGCGACTCGAGGTAGCGAAGCGCTGCCGACAGCCCCACCGCACCCGCGATGTCGGGCGTGCCTGCCTCGAACTTGTGCGGCACCGGCGCCCACTCCGTCTTTTCGAAGGTGACGGTGCGGATCATCTCGCCGCCGAACTGGTAGGGCGGCATCGCGGAGAGGAGCTCCATGCGGCCCCACAGCACGCCGATCCCGGTCGGGCCGAAGGCCTTGTGGCCGGAGAAGGCGTAGAAGTCGCAGCCCAGCGCCTGGACGTCGATCCGCAAGTGAGGCGCCGCCTGGGCGCCGTCGAGGAACACCAGCGCTCCCGCGGCGTGCGCCAGATCGACGATCTCACGCACCGGGTTGATGGTGCCGAGGCTGTTCGAAACGTGCGCGATGGCGACGATCCGTGTGCGGTCGGTCAGGCGGCGCTCGAGCTCCTCGAGCACGATCTCGCCGCGGTCGTCGATCGGCGCCACTACCAGGCGCGCGCCGCGCTCTTCGCAGAGGGCCTGCCAGGGCACCAGGTTGGAGTGGTGCTCGAGCTCAGAGATGAGCACCTCGTCTCCGGGTCCGACGTTGCGGCGGCCCCAGCTCGAGGCCACCAGGTTGACCGCCTCGGTGGTGCCGCGCACGAACACCACCTCGCATACATCGGGCGCGTTTAGGAACCGCCGCGCGGTCTCCCGCGCCTCCTCAAACGCGTCGGTCGACTGCTGCGACAGCCAGTGCACGCCGCGGTGCACGTTGGCGTAGTAGCGCTGGTAGCAGTCGTCGATGGCGTCGAGCACGGCGCGGGGTTTCTGCGCGCTGGCGGCGCTGTCGAGGTAGATCAGCGGCTTGCCGTTGCGGCGCTGAGCGAGGATCGGGAAGTCGCGGCGCACCGCGGCGACGTCGAACGTGGGCGCCGGCGCGAGGCGGGGACGCGGTACCACGACCTGCGTCATACCGCCTGCCTCACCACGTCGCCCTCGGCGAGCCGCCCGAACAGGAACTCCTCGAGGTCGTGGCGGACGCTATCGAGGTCGATCGCCTGCGACACCTCGCTGGCGAAGGCGTAGGTGAGCAGACTCTTGGCGGCCTCCTCGCCGATGCCGCGGCTCCGCAGGTAGAAGATCGCATCGGCGTCGAGCTGCCCCACCGTCGAGCCGTGGGTGCACCGGACGTCGTCGGCGAAGATCTCGAGCTGTGGATTCGAGTTCACCAGCGCCTGGCGCGACAGCAGGAGGTTGCGGTTGGTCTGCTTGGCGTCGGTCTTCTGGGCGCCCTTGTGCACGTAGATGCGGCCGTTGAAAACCCCGCGTGCGCGCCCGTCGAGGATGCCCTTGTAGAGCTCGTGGCTGGCGCAGTGGGCCGCTTTGTGCTCGACCCTCATGTGGTTGTCGATGAACTGGTCACCCTCGGCGACGTAGAGGCCGTTGAAGATGCCCTCGGCGCCTTCGCCGTCGAGCACGGCGACGACGTCGTTGCGCACCATGCGCCCGCCGAGCGACACGTTGTGAGACGCCACCACCGAGGAGCGATCGAGCCAGGCGGAGATGGTGGCGAAGTGATAGGCGCCGCGCGACTCGCGCTGCATGCGGTAGTGGCGCAGGTGCGCGCCGGCCCCAGCCTGCAGCTCGGTGACGACGCCGGTGAAGTACTCGTCGTCGCCGCCGTAGCTCTCGACCACGCTGGCCTGCGCCGCCTCCTCGAGGACGATCAGGTGGCGGGGATGGATCGACTTGCCGCGGGCCGCGCTCGAAGCTAGGTTGAGGATCTGGATCGGACGCTCGAGCACGACCCCGCGCGGCACCACGATCAGCGCGCCGTCGCGACAGAGCGCGGTGTTGAGCGCGGCGAACGCATGATGCTCGAAGTCGACGTGGCGGCCGAGATGACCGGCCACGAGCTCGGAGCCCGCCGCGATCGCCTGCCGCAGGCAGCCCGCAACCGCCCCTGCCGGAAGCGACCGGATCGACGTGTGCTCGGCCGCGAGCTCACCATCGACGAAGACGAGCCGATCGCAGCCGGAATAGGTGGCGGCTTCGACCTCGGCCGCGGTCACGATGCCCGGGTTCTGGAGCGGCTCGAAGTCGCGGCGCACCAGCGGCGCGACGTTGGTGAAGCGCCAGTCTTCGTCGGTGATCGCAGGGAAGCCGATCTCCGCGAACCTCCGGCGCGCCCGCGCGCGCAGCGCAGCCACCGCAGTGGGCTCCTTCACCGCCGTCGGCGGAGCGGCCAGGTGACGCTCGAGCGCGGACCGGTGTGCGGTCTCGACCGTCATCGTCGTCACACCCGCGCGCCGGCACCGGCGGCCGGCGCCGCCGTCTCCACCGCCGCGTAGCCCTTCTCTTCCAGCTCCAGCGCGAGCTCCTTGCCGCCGGAACGCACGATGCGTCCGCCGACCAGGACGTGCACGCGGTCGGGCACGATGAAGTTGAGCAGGCGCTGGTAGTGCGTGATCACCAGGAAGGCGCGTTCCGGCGAGCGCAGCCGGTTGACGCCTTCGGCGACGATCTTGAGCGCGTCGATGTCGAGCCCGGAGTCGGTCTCGTCGAGCACCGCGAGGGTGGGCTCGAGCACCGCCATGTGGAAGATCTCGTTGCGCTTCTTCTCGCCGCC
>DATAFT010000520.1:0-7458 GCA_036257295.1 Thermoanaerobaculia bacterium | reverse complement strand
CCTCGGCCTCGATCTTCACGATCAGGTCGCCCTCGCCCACCTTGTCGCCGACCTTGACCGCGATCTCCTTCACCACCCCGGCCGAGGGCGACGGCACGTCCATCGACGCCTTCTCGGACTCGAGCGTGATCAGCGACTCGTCGGCCTCGACCCGCTTCCCGGGCTCGACCAGCACCTCGACCACGTCGACCTGGTCGAAATCTCCGATATCGGGAACGCGGACTTCGATCATGCGCTATGACGTCGCCGGGTTGGGCGCTTCGGGGTCGATCCCGAGCTTCTCGATGGCGGACGCCAGGGAGTCGCGCTCGACGGACCCGGCCTCGGCCAAGCCTTCGAGCGCGGCCAGCGCGATGTGCGCGCGATCGACCTCGAAGAAGCGGCGCAGCGCCGCCCGCGTGTCGGAGCGCCCGTAGCCGTCGGTGCCGAGCACCTCGTATCGCGCCTCGACCCACGGCCGGATCTGATCGCCGAAGGTCTTCATGTAGTCGGTCGCCGCGATGACCGGACCCTGGCGGTCGCGCAACAGGTCGGTGACGTACGCCGTGCGCGGCTGCTGCTTCGGATGCAGCCGGTTCCATCGATCGACGGCGAGGCCGTCGCGGCGCAGCTCGGTGAAGCTGGTGACGCTCCAGACATCGGCCGCGACGTCGAACTGCTCTTCGAGCAGAACGGCGGCGGCCTCGACCTCGCGCAGGATCGTGCCCGAGCCGAGGAGCTGCACCCGGTGTCGGTGACCCTCGGTTCCCTGGCGCAGCAGATACATCCCGCGGCGGATCCCGTCCTCCACGCCCTGCGGCATGGCGGGGTGGGAGTAGTTCTCGTTCATCACGGTGATGTAGTAGAAGACCTGCTCGTCTTCCGCGTACATCCGCCGCAGCCCGTCTTGCAGGATCACGATGAGCTCGTAGGCGTAGCAGGGATCGTAGGCGACGCAGCTCGGCACCACCGAGAACAGCAGGTGGCCATGGCCGTCCTGATGCTGGAGCCCCTCGCCATTGAGCGTCGTGCGCCCGGAAGTGCCGCCGATGAGGAACCCGCGCGTGCGCATGTCGCCCGCGGCCCACACGAAGTCGCCGACACGCTGGTAGCCGAACATCGAATAGAAGATGTAGAACGGGATCATGCGCACGCCGTGGTTCGAGTGCGACGTGCCAGCGGCCATCCACGAGCACAGTGAGCCGGCCTCGGTGATCCCCTCTTCGAGGATCTGCCCGTTCTTCGCCTCGATGTACGGCGCGAGCTGCCCGGCATCGACGGGGTCGTAGAGCTGACCCACCGACGAATAAATCCCGAGCTGACGGAACATCCCCTCCATCCCGAAGGTGCGTGCCTCGTCGGCGACGATCGGGACCAGGTGGGGCCGCAGCGTCTTGTCGCGCGTGAGCGTCATCAATGCCCGCACGAAGACCATCGTGGTCGAGATCTCGCGCTCGCCGCTCGGCTCGAGCAGCGTCTTCCAGATATCGAGGCCGGGGATCGCCAGCGCCGGCGTCTCGCGATTGCGACGCCGGACCGGGAGGTGGCCGCCTAGCGCGGCGCGACGCTCCTTGAGATACCGCATCTCGGGGCTGTCCTCGGGCGGGCGGTAGAACGGCACGCGCTCGATGTCCTCGTCCTTGACTGGAATGTGCCAGCGGTCGCGGAACTGCTTCAGGACCTCGAGCCCCATCTTCTTCTGCTGGTGCGTGATGTTCTGGCCTTCGCCGGCCAACCCCATGCCGTAGCCCTTCACCGTCTTGGCGAGAACCACGGTGGGCTGCCCCTGGTGGTGCACGGCTTCCCAGTACGCGGCATAGACCTTGTGCGGATCGTGGCCGCCGCGGTTCAACCGGAAGATGTCGTCGTTGCTCAAGTGCGCGACCATGGCCTTGAGCTCCGGGTACTTGCCGAAGAAGTGCTCGCGCACGAAGCCGCCGTCGAGGCTCGCCTTGTAGGCCTGGTACTCGCCGTCCACCACTTCCTCCATGCGCTTGCGCAGGAGGCCCTTGGTGTCGCGAGCCAACAGAGGGTCCCAGTACGAGCCCCAGATCACCTTGATCACGTTCCAACCGGCGCCGCGGAAAACGCCTTCGAGCTCCTGGATGATCTTGCCGTTGCCGCGCACCGGACCGTCGAGACGCTGCAGATTGCAGTTGACGACGAAGATGAGGTTGTCGAGACGCTCGCGTCCGGCGAGTGAGATCGCGCCCAGCGACTCCGGCTCGTCCATCTCGCCATCGCCCATGAACGCCCACACCTTGCGATCGCCGTTGTCGAGCATGCCGCGATCGTGGAGGTAGCCCATGAAGCGCGCCTGGTAGATCGCCATCATCGGCGCGAGACCCATCGACACCGTGGGGAACTGCCAGAACTCGGGCATCAGCCAGGGATGCGGATAGGACGAGAGGCCTTTGCCGCCGATCTCGCGGCGGAAGTGCTCGAGCTGCTCCTCGGTCAACCGGCCCTCGAGATAGGCGCGCGCGTAGATCCCCGGCGAGGAGTGGCCCTGGATGAAGACGAGGTCGCCGCCATGATCCTTCGACGGCGCCCGGAAGAAGTGATTGAAGCCGACGTCGTAGAGCGTCGCGGCCGAGGCGAAGCTCGCGATGTGGCCGCCCTGCGACAGCTCGCCCTTGTTGGCGTGCACCACCATCGCCGCGGCGTTCCATCGCACCATGCCGCGCAGACGCCACTCGAGCTCGGCGTCGCCCGGCGACGGTTTCTGGCGGTTGACCGGGATGGTGTTGACGTAGGCGGTGGTGGCCTTGAACGGAAGATTCAGACCGGCGCGGCGCGAGTGGTCGATCAGCGCCTCGAGTAGTTGGTGTGCGCGCTCCGGCCCCTCCCGCTCGAGCACGGCGTCGAGCGCCTGGATCCACTCGCGGGTCTCCTCGGGGTCGGGGTCGCGGGTGGCGTGCGCCACCGGCTCTGCCGAGGGATCGCGCGCCGCGTCGCGGTTCTCCTCCCCCGGATCGCTCGGACGATCCGCGCTGCGCTGGTCGTTCATGGCGTCGTTGCGGCGGACTGCGGGCGGGCGAGGCGGATCCCGGTGAACTGAAATCGAGTATCCGGCGCCCAGAAGTTGCGATAGCTGACGCGGATGTGCGAGCGCGGCGTCGCGCACGAGCCGCCGCGCAGCACGCGTTGGTTGTCCATGAACTTGCCGTTGTACTCGGTCAGCGCGCCATCGAACGGGACGTAGCCAGGGTACGCCTCGTAATGGCTCGAGGTCCACTCCCAGACTTCGCCGGCGGCCTGACTCCACTTGCCGTTGCCGGCAGCCCCCGCCTGTGGGTGGAGCTTCCCGCTCTCGAGGAAGTTCCCCTCCTCGGTCGCGAACCCGAGCGACCGCGCCGCGTGCTCCCACTCGCGCTCGGTGGGGAGTCGACAACCCGACCACTCGGCTCGCGCTCGACCCATCCACCGCGCGAAGGCGTCCGCTTCGTAGAAGCTCACGTGGCAGACCGGCTCGTCGGGCTCGACCGGGCGCATGCCGGCGAGCGTCCATTGCATCCACCCGCCGCCCGCACGCTCCCAGTAGAGCGGCGCCTCGAGGCCACGATCGCGCACCGCGGCCCATCCGTTCGCGAGCCAAAGCAAGGGGTCGCGGTAGCCGCCGTTATCCATGAACTCGAGGTAGTCGCGGTTGGTCACCAGGCGATCGGCGACCGCGAACGGGTCGATCCACGCCTTGTGCACGGCAAGCTCGTTGTCGAAACACCAGCCGCCCTCGCGGTTGCCGAACCGGTCGAGCCCGCCTTCGAGCTCGATCGGCCGCGGCGCGCCGTTGCCGAGGCCGGGGTGGCCGCTCCCCGGCGAGGGCTGCGCCGAGCCGAGCTTGGCGTCACGCGACGTCGAGCCGCAGCACGAGGCCGCGGCTGCCCGCGACTGCGGCGCCAGGTACGGCTCGCGGAGCTCCGGGGCGTTCGAGCCCAGGATGTGCTTGATCTCGCTGACGAACAGCTCCTGGTGCTGCTGCTCGTGGTGAATGCCGGTGGTGATCAGGAACTCGGTCTCGTCCCACTTCTGGTCGCTCACCTCGGCGAGGAGGCGCTCGAGGCGCTCGTCGGTGCGCTCGCGAAACGCGTAGATCTCCTCGGTCGTCGGTCGCGTCTGGAGGCCGCGCTCGGTGCGGTCGACGCGTGGGCCGAGGATCTCGTAGTAGGAGTTGAGCACGTACTCGAGCCGGGCATCCTCCGGACGGTAGAGCCCATGCGGCTCGAGCACGTTCTTGGCGAAGAACCAGGTGGTATGGCCGAGGTTCCACCACGGAGGGCTCACGTCCGGCATCGACTGGACGCGGTAGTCCTCCGCTTTGAGCGGACGCGCGAGGTCGACCGACATGCGTCGCGTCGCTCGCAGCCGCTCGAGCAGCTCCTCTCGCGTCATCCGATCGATGTTATCAATGGGTCGCGGGGCTCGATCTCGAGGCGCGCGGCCCTTCCGTCACGCGGCGGCGCACCTCGTCGAGATCCCACACCGTGATGCGATCGTCTCGCTGGAGCGGCGGCCCCCAGCGACGGCGCAGACCGCGCGTGACGCGACCGGCGGTCTGCGCGAACTCGTTCCACTCCTCGGGGCGATAGCGGTTGCCGCTGTCGTCGCCGCCCGCGACCTGGCTCTCTTCCCCGAGCGGATCGCGATGAACGACGAGGTAGCGCGCCGAGCTCGCGAGCAGCGCCGGAGGCTGCGAGCAGACGTGGTTGCGCAGCCGCAGGCGCTCGTCGCACGGCCAACCGTAGGGCTCGGCCGCGATCACCGGCGCGCGATGGATCGACTGATACACGTAGTGAGAGCGCGTGGCGCTCCAGCCGCCCCGAAAGGGCAGCTCGATGATGGCGGCGCCGCCTTCGCGCACGCTCGGGTCGCGATAGAAGGGCGGCACCGAGCCGGCGTCGATCTTGCCGCGCGGCTCGTCGAAGCGGATGAAGTCCTTGCTGTGCTGGAACGACGATCGCCGGAAGGTAGCGTCCGCGAATGGACCGCCGGCCACCAGTAGCGCGAGCAGAAGCGCCGGCGTCATGATGCCGGCGGCGGGGCTGGAGCGCGGTGCGATCCGATCGGTGACTTCGGCAAGGCCGGCCGCGACCCCCAGCAGCACCAGCGGCAAGGTGCCGATCAGGTAGCGATTGAAGATGATCGGGTTGAGCAATCCGATCGGCGCCAGGATCGCGAGGCCGACCCACTGCACGAGCGCGGACGCCGCCGGGTAGAGCGCGACCCCCGCGCGCCGCCACGCCAGCACGGCGAACCCGACCGCGGCCAGACACCAGAACAGAATCGTGACCGTGAGCTCCGACCTCCCGTCGGAGGCGCCAGCCTGGAGACGGGCGATCGCCGGCACCAGCTCGACCGAGAACTGCGCGATGCCGCTCTTGGCGGCGTAGAGGTCGCGCAGCGATTGCCAGGCGGGCACCATGAACGCGCCGACGAGGGCCGCGGCGAGAACGGCCGCAATCGCGAGATCGCGCGGCCTCGCGCGCGGTTCCTCGGTGGGTGCCCGCCCACGCGCGCGCGCGACGACCGTCTCGATCACCAGCAGCCCGAAGGGCGCAACCAACAGCGGCGCCGTCGCGAGATGGAACCAGAGGCACAGCGCGGCCAGCACCGCGAAGGAAACGCCCCACCGAAGCCGCCCACTCTCGCGCCAGCGCAGGATGGCGAGCGCGGCGGCCGGCGCCAGCAGCCCGATCACCGCGTACGGCCGCACCATGCCGCCATAGATCGCGAGCACCGGCGAGAGTGCCAGCAGCCACGCCCAGAGAACGGCCGCTCGCGCCCCGATCAGCGGACGCGCGAGCCACGGCAGCATCAGGATGGTCGCCAGGCTGAAGACGACGATCGGCGCGCGGAAGGTCATCTCGGAGAAGCGCACGCCGCTCTCGAGCAGCAGGCGATAGAGAGCGGCGAGCGGCAGACACGGGTCCTCGGTCTTCCAGCTCGAGAGGATCTCGCGCACCGGAACGTAGAGCGCCGTTCCGACGGTGTGCATCTCGTCGTCCAGCAGGATCTGCCGTGGCAGATTCCACAGGCGGACTGCCGCGCCGACGGCCAGCGGGGCGAGCAACGTGACCGTGGTCGAGAGCTGACGCCGGACCGACCGCCTTGGCGGAGCAGGTTCTGGAGGCGCCGGGCCGGCGCTCGAGTCCGCGCCGGAGGACCGTGCCAGCGCCGAGACGTCGGCGCCGCGCTCTCGACGAAGCGAAGCCAGCGTGAGCCCCCAGAGTAGAGCGACCGCCAGGGTGCGAACCGACACAGCGAGACGGCCCCACGACGCCTCGAGAGCGGGGTCATAGAGCGGCAACGGGAGCACCACGCCCAGAATCGCGATCAGGAGCACGGCGCTGCGGATCGGCGGCCGGCGCTCGTGCCCTAGCAGCAGGACCACCGCGGGCAGAACGAACACGAGGTGATGCTCCCAGGAAAGCGAGCCGACAAGGAACATCGCCAGCAAGAACAAGCAGAAGGAGACATCCAGAGAACCGCTCTCGCGGTTCAGAGACGCGCGCCCCCGGCGCGCGGCTCCAGAAGCAGCGAAAGCGGAAGATCCGACAACGACGAGTGCGAGCGCGTAGGCGAGCAGACGGCCAGGGCCCGGGACGACGTCGGTCGTCGGCAGGCACTCGGCCTCCAGGAATAGTCGCGACACCAGCCCGTTCAGGCTCTGGTTGAAATCGCACGCGGGCGAGAAGAGGTTGGTGGGACCGAGGCCGTACGCGAGCGTGGGCCGCACTTCCGCGATCCAGTCGCCCCACACCTCGGCGGGAAGGACGAGTGTGCTCGCGCCGGCGGCGAGGGCGAGAGCTCCGAGCGCGACGGCAAGGGGTCGCCAGGCGCGTCGCACGAGCAGGAGGCCGAGCAGCAGTATCGGCGTGGGCTTGACCAGGATAGCGAGCGCGAGCGAGACGCCGCCGACCACCGGGCGCTCGGCGCGGAGACCCATCCAGGCGACGAGAAGCAGCATGAGCACGACGAGGTTGACCTGCGCGTGCGCGAGCGTCTGCCCGACCGGGTCGCTCGCCAGGAGGACCGCGCCGACGAGAAGGCCCAACTCCGGCCGCCGGAAGGGCACCAAGACCAGCACAAGGAGGCCGGCCATGGCCAGCGCGAGGAGATGGTTGGCGACGAGCATTGCGATCTTCGCCTGCCCATAGGTGAGGAGGTGCAAAGGGTAAAGCGCGAGGAGGCTGGTTGGCGGGTAGAGGAAGGGAAAGACGTGCTGCCCAATCTCCGCGCCCTGATCGCGCAACGCAACGTAGTCGTACGGCGACGACCCCTCCGTGAACGTCCTGCGCGCTGCCAGGTAGAACGACGGAAGGTCTACGTTGTAGAGCCTGTCCTGGCGGTACCCGTAGCGGTAAAGCAACAATCCCTCGCAGAAGAGGAGAACCGCCAGCGCCGCCCACGTCGCCATCGATCCGCGGGGATTCCGCATGGGCTCGCTCATCCTGATCGTTCCGCGAGCGCCTCTTTTTT
>DATAFT010000485.1:0-3229 GCA_036257295.1 Thermoanaerobaculia bacterium | reverse complement strand
GCCGTTCGACCCGGTGCGGTTCGCGATCGACAATCCGCGTCGCCCTGCGATCGAGCCGGGCATCGCGGCGGGAGCCGATCTCTATCGGCCGCTGACCGACACCGTGAACTTGTTGGGCTACACGCTGTACACCGTCGATGTTGCGGGCAACCAGGCGACCGGGTTCGATGGCTTGCTGGGGCGCGCCGACGAGCTCGAGTCGGTGCGCTCCCTGTCCTACGATCGGGAGCAAGAGCTTCACGCCTCGCTCGAGTACCTGGCGCGAGAGACCGGCGGCAGAGCACTGCTCAACGCGCGCGGCGCCGAGCCGTTCGCGGCGACCGTGGCCGACACCCGTTCCTACTACTGGCTCGGCTTCGTGCCCGACCGACAGGGCGACGATCGCTCGCATGTCATCAAGGTATCGGTGGGCGAGCCGGGGCTCGAGGTGCGGAGCCGTGGCGACTACTTCGACTACTCGCCTGGACGAGAGCTGAGCCTCGCCGTGGAGAGCGCTCTCCTGTTCGGCAGCCCGCTCGGGCCGCAGCCGCTCGAAGTGCGCGTCGGGGCTCCCGAGGACCGCGCGCGCGGGCGGATGATGCTTCCGCTCACGTTGGTGGTACCGGTCGATGCGGTGGCGATTCATCCGGAGGCCGGTGAGTACGTCGCGCGACTCGAGCTGCGGGTCGCGGCTATCGACGAGCACGGAGACTCTTCCGAGGTGCCGGTGATCCCGGTCACGCTCAAGTCGAGCACCGCGCCAGCCCCGGGGTCCACCCTCACGTTCACCACCGAGCTTCTGATGCGGCGCCGAGCGCACGAGATGGTCGCGGTGCTCTACGACCCGGTGAGCGGGGCGCTACTGTCGTCGGCGCTGGAGGTTTCCCCAGCGCCTGCTTCGACCTGAGGCGGGACTAGCGCCGTCGAGACATCAGCTAGTGGGGCCGGCTCGTTCGTTCCGGTGATCTCTCCCACCGGAGTGACGAACGGCCCCGCTAGTCTCCTTAGTCGGTTCCCGCGATCTCGGCCATCAGCTCACCGACCTTGAGCTCCCCCATCCGCGTCTGACCGCCGCGCTCGAGGAAGCGCTTCATCAGGCGCTGCGCCGACTCGAAGCGCAGCGTGTCCTGGAACAGATAGGCCTCCTCGCGCAGCCCTTCCTCGAGCGGCATGCGCTCGGCGTTGAGGACCGAACGCTTGGCATGGGCCACCGCCTCGGGCGGGAAGCTCGCGATCCGCAGCGCGAGGCGGTCGACGAAGCCGTCGAGCTCGACCGGCTGAAGCGCTCGGTTGAGATAGCCCCAGCGCTCCGCGGTGACGGCATCGAGGTCGTCGCTGGCGAGGATGATCTCGAGCGCGCGGCCGCGGCCGACCAGGCGGGGCAGCCGCTGGGTGCCGGTCCCGCCGGGAAGGATGCCGAGCCCGACCTCCATCTGATTGACCTTGGTCACGCCCAGCGCGCCGAAGCGCATGTCGCACGACGACGCGAACTCGCTGCCACCGCCGCCGACGCGACCGGCGATCTTGGCGATGGTCGCCTTGGGCATCGTGCGCACGCGCTCGCACATCTGGTGGAACTCGTTGAGCTGCGGCTCGCGGCGGGCCGGCTGATCGATCGGAATCCCGAGCAGCGCCGCCACGTCGAAGTGCGCGATGAAGAAGTCCGGGTTGGCGCTCTGGAACACCAAAACACGCACCGACTGGTCCGCCTCGGCTTCCTTGGTGAATGCCGCCAGCTCCTGATAGAGCTCCATGGTCATCACGTTGATCGGCGGATTGTCGATGGTGGCGTAGAGCACGCCGCGGTCGTTGCGGGTGCGGATGCGCTGATAGTCGTAGGCCATGGCCCTCTCCTCTCGCGACGCTCGGCCGCGCCGTTCGCTGCCGTCGTAGTCAGGCCTATCCTAGTCCGTGGAGTCGGCGTAGCGGTCGAGCACGTGTCGGGTTATGCCGAGCGCCAGCTCGTGCTCGCCCATGAACACCTGGTCGGCGTGCTCGCGCTGCAGGAGCTCCGCTTCCTCGTCGCTGTGCGTGCGTACCACCGATTCGACCCGAGGGTTGATCGTGCGCGCCAGCGCGAGGATCGCGCGGGCCGCGAACGCATCCGGCGTCGCGATCACCAGCATGCGCGCGCGAGCGATGTGCGCCTGGATCAGCACAGCCGGCTCGGCGGCGTCGCCCGAGACCGCGGGCAGGCCGCGCTCGCGGAGGCGCTCCACGATCTCGCGATTCTGCTCGGCGACGACGAAGGGCACTCCGCGCGCCAGCAGCGCTTCGCCGATGCGCTGGCCGACGCGGCCGTAGCCCGCCACCACGACATGGCCGGTCAGCCGCTTCTCGTCGATGGTCGCCGGCAGCTCGGCCAACGGATCGGTGGAGCGCTCGAGCGCGCGGGCGAGCTGGGACCGGCGCCGGAGGGCGGCCTGGAGCGGCTCGATGGCGCTGAAGAGCAGCGGGTTGAGCGCGATCGAGAGCAGCGCGCCGGCGAGGACGAGGTCCTCGCCTTCGCTCGGCAGGATGTCGAGGGATACGCCGAGGCTGGCGAGGATGAACGAGAACTCGCCGATCTGCCCCAGACTGGCGGACGCCGTGAGCGCCGTGTTGACCGGATAGCGAAAGGCGATCACCAGCAGGAACGCCGCGATCGACTTCCCGAGCACGATTACGGCGAGGACCATCAACACGCGCAGCGGCCGGTCGATCAGCAAGCGCGGATCGAAGAGCATGCCGACGGAGACGAAGAAGAGGACCGAGAAGGCGTCGCGCAGCGGCAGCGACTCCTCGGCGGCGCGATGACTCAGGGAGGATTCGCGCATCACCATGCCGGCGAAGAATGCGCCCAACGCGAAGGACACACCGAAGAGCTCCGCCGAGCCGTAGGCGATGCCGACCGCCGCCGCGATCACGCACAGCGTGAAGAGCTCGCGCGATCCGGTGCGCGCCACCTGCCACAGCAGCCAGGGAAAGAAACGGCGCCCGACCACCAGCATGAGCGCGACGAACAGGCCCACGCGTCCCAGCGTGAGCGCGAGGGTGCGGCCGAGGTCTCCAGCGGCGGCTGCGGCGTCGCCTCCCAGCCAGGTCGAGAGAGCCGGCAGCAGAACGAGCACCAGGACCATGGCCAGGTCCTCGACCACCAGCCAACCCACCGCGATGCGTCCATTGAGCGACTCGATGAGACCGCGCCGTTCGAGCGCGCGCAACAGCACCACGGTGCTCGCGACCGAGAGCGCAAGGCCGAACACGATGC
>DATAFT010000457.1:0-5120 GCA_036257295.1 Thermoanaerobaculia bacterium | reverse complement strand
CACGTGCTCGATGACTTCCTCACCAGCTCGGCGGGCTTCCTCTTCTACTACTTCAGCAACTCCGACCTGGTCTCGCACGTCATGTGGGCGTCGATGGATCCGAGCCATCCCGCCTACAGCGCGGAGACTTACGGCCGCCATGCCGACCTCATCCCCTCGCTCTACGAGGAGCTCGATGGAGTGGTCGGTCGGACGCTCGATGCCATCGACGACGACACGCTCCTGGTGGTGATGTCCGACCACGGGTTCGAGTCCTGGCGCCGCAGCTTCAACCTCAACTCGTGGCTGGTCGAGAGCGGCTACCTGGTGCTGGTCGATCCGACGCTCGAGGAGGACCCCGGGTTCTTCCGCAACGTCGATTGGTCGAAGAGCCGCGCTTACGGCATGGGGATCAACGGCCTGTACATCAACCTGCGCGGCCGCGAGAAGAACGGCGTCGTCGAGCCGCGCGGACGCCGCGCGTTGATGGACGAGATCGCCGCCAACCTGCTCGCCTACGTCGATCCGGCTACCGGACAGCCAGCGCTGACGAAGGTCTACGCGCGCGAGGACGTCTACCGCGACACCGGCTCGATCGAGATCGGGCCCGACCTCCAGATGGGATACGCCAAGGGGACCCGTGGCTCGGGCAAGGGGGCGCTGGGCGACATCGAGAAGGAAGTCGTGCGCGACAACCTCAACGACTGGACCGGCGACCACATCATGGACCACGAGACGGTGCCGGGCGTGCTGCTCAGCAGCCGCAAGCTCTCGAAGCCGGCGCCCAGTCTCAAGTCGCTGGCGTCGGCGCTGCTCGCGGAGCTCGGCGTCGAAGGCGCGTTCCCGCGCGGTGAGGAGCCGGGGAACGAGGCGACGGCGGCGCGGTAAGGAGGATTGCGATGTTCGGAAAAGTCTCGATCAAGATCGACAAGGACCTGCTGGCCAAGGTGAAGAAGTACGCGGACATCGCCGGCTACTCGACGCCGGAGGAGTTCATCACCCACGCGCTCGAGAAGGAGCTGGCGAAGCTCGAGGACGCGGACTCCGAGGAAGAGATCCGCAAGCGGCTGAAGGGCCTCGGATACATCTCGTAGGGGCGGGCCTTGCGCCCGCCCTCGATCGCCGAAGGGATGGCTACGGCACGACGTAAATGGCAGCCCTCAATCGATTCTTCACCGCGATCTTCGATCTCCTGCTGCGCCCCTTCGAAGGGCTATCGCCGCTCTGGAGCCTGGTGCCGCTCGGCGTCGTGTTCACCGTATTCGCGCTCTACGTCTTCAAGTGGACGTCGAACCAGAAGGCGCTCGACCGCGTCAAGCGCCGCATTCACGCCGGCATCTTCGAGATCCGCCTCTTCAACGACGACCTGCGCTCGATCGCGCGCTCGCAGTTCGATGTAATGGGTCAGGTCGTGAAGCAGCTCGCGCTCACGCTGGTCCCGCTGCTCTGGATGCTCATCCCGTTCGCGATCGTGATCCCGCAGCTCCAGTTCCGCTACGGATACTCGGGCTTGCAACCAGGTGAGAGCACGCTGCTAGAGGTGACGATGCGAGACGAGGCCGCCGGCGACCGAAAGGCGCCCGATCCCAACCGCGCGAAGCCCTCGCTGCGATTGGAGACGCCGGCCGGCGTCGAGGTGCAGACCGAGGGTCTCTGGATTCCGCTCGAGAACGAGATGGTCTGGCGCCTCGCCGGTCGCGAGCCGGGAAGCTACCAGCTACGACTGATCGACGAGTCCGGCTTCGAGACCACCAAGTCATTGGTCGTCTCCGATCGCGTTGTGCGCCGGTCGCCGATCAAGGTGAACAGTGGCGACTGGCTGGGTCAGATCGCATACCCGGCCGAAACGCCGGTGCCGGCAGCTGGTCCGATCGAGAAGATCGAGCTCGCCTATCCCGAGGCGGACGTGAATCTGCTCGGCTGGAAGACCCACTGGCTGATCGCGTTCGTGCTGCTCACCATCGTGTTCGCGTTCGCGTTGCGCGGGCCGTTGGGCGTCACCTTCTAGGAGCGCTCCCCGCCATCACGACCTGGCGGCGACCTTCTCCTCCGGCGTATGCCGACGAAAGAACTCTCGGACCCGCTCGACCGTCCTCGGCACCACCACCGGCTCCTTCCACTCCAGCACCAGCTCCGCTTCGGGCGCGAGCTCGGCGATCTCGCGCGCTACCGAGGTCGGGTGGTACTGGTCGTCGCCGGCAAGGATCAGGAGCGGGGTGGCGACACCGCGCACGAAATCGCGCGTGACGTTGAACGTGAAGTCCTCGCCGTACATCCGCTGGCGGAATACGGCGAGCGACTGCTCCTCGAGGTCGGGATCACGCTTCTTCATGTCGCCGGCCCAACCGTCGAACATCGCGAAGAAGACACCGCGATTCTGGTCGAGGCCGATCGGGTTCTGGAGCACGGCCGCGCTGACGCGCTCGGGAGCGGCCTGGATCACTCCCAGGCAGAACGACGATCCGATGCAGCCACCCATGAGGTGGCAGCGCTCGATGCCGAGATGGTCGAGCAGCGCCAGGTGATCGCGCGCATAGTCGTCCCAGCCGTCGTTGCTCGTGATCGGCGCGCGCGAGCGCCCGGCGTTGCGCTGATCCATTGCGATCACGCGAAACTCGGAGCCGAGCGCCCGCCGAGGGTCGAACGGCGCCCGCTCCCAGAACTCGATCGACGAGCGCATGCCGCCGGGGGCGAACACCAGGATCGGGTAGCCGGAGCCGCTTTCTTCCCAGTGGATAACGACGTCGTCACGCTCGAAGAACGGCACCGCGCGAGCCCTCCGGTCGTTTGACTGGACGCAGATAGGAGCCTAACATCGCTGCGCGCAACCGAGCGCAAACCCTGTGGCGAAGAAGACCGAAGCAAGTCGACCTCCGCTGCGGCTCATCCACGGCGGACGGTCGAACCGCGCCACGCAGGGTGTCGTTCACGTGGTGATGGCGCCGCGGGAGCAGCCGCCGTTCGCGGTCGATGCCATCGTCGTCGAGGAGGACACCTACCTGGTGCTGTCGGCCGATCCGAGGGCCGGCGAGCCGCATCCCGAGCATCCGATCCGCGTCATGACCTCGCTGCTCGAGGTCGAGCCCAAAGCTCCCGGCACGATCGTGGTGCGCGATCGCGCGCCGCTCGAGTTCGCGGCGATCGTGCACGACCTCGATGAAGAACCGTCGTGGCGCGAGGAGTGGATCGTGAGCTCGCTCGACCGCGCGCTCGCCGAGGCCGAACGAAGGAAGCTGCACTCGCTGGGACTCGAGATGCTGGGCGCGATCCACGGGCGGCTCGAGCGACCGCGGTTCCTGCAGATTCTGCGGCATGCGCTGCAGCGCTCCGACCCGCGGCAGCTCGAGCGGATCTGGCTCATCCCCCCCGGTTCGAAGCAGGAATAGATCGCCCATCGACGCGAAAGACGCGCACGCGATAGCCGCCGTGCGTGAGGCTTTCGGCGAGGACTTCGTCGTACGGCGTCGCGCCGGCGTCCAGATCGCGGCGCAATGGCTCGAGCCAGGCGGTCTCTGCGGCGAACGCCGCGGCCCATTCAGCAGAGGGCGCGGTCGCGTCATCGAGATCGAGCAGCACGATCTGGTCAGGCGGGCTCGGGCCACGCAGGCGACGGAGAAGCTGCTCGGCTGGAGCGCGGCGCGACGGGGCGACGACGTCTGGTGGCGTGCTCGCAAACGCCCCGCGACGTCGTTGCAACCAACTCCATTCGATCAGGGGTGGGCTCATTTGATTCCACGTCCCGAGCACGAGGGTGGGTTTCGCCTCGGCGAGCTCGGCAACGCGATCGAGTAGCGGGCGGTAGGTGCTGGGCACCGTGTACTGAGCGAACCGGGCGGCGAGCGACGGCGCGGTGGGCGGCGCCAGAAGCACGCAGATGAGCGTGGCAACCGCGAGCACGCCGTTCGTCCATATCGCCGCGTTCGCCCATACCGGCCTCTCGCGTCGCGTGTGCGCCGCTCCGCGCTCCACCGCGGTCACGACGTTCCACGCGGCAGCGAGCCACAGCGCCGGAGCCGCGATCAAGAGGAATCGCGGCTCCTTATATGGATGGAGCGTGAGTGCCGCGAGAGCGACGACGACGGCGAGCAGAAGCGTCCGCGCCGCGGGCGCCGCGCCCCCGATCCTCGCCAAGGCTACGACTGCCGACCCCATCACGAGGATCCCGATCACCGATCGCGCGTGGTACTGCTCGAGGAACACGCGGGGATAGAAGAGCAGACCGGCAGCGGTAAAAAGCGGGGGACCCGAGCTCCGGTTCTCCACGAAGTCGACGAAGCTGCGCAGGTGAGGCGGCAGCAGGAGCCACACCACCACGGGAATCGCGATGGTCCACATCAGTACACGGTGACGTTCCGCGAGCGAGCGTTCCCAGCGCCGCCAGCGCTCCCACGCGCGACGAGGCGGCCACACCGCGCGCGCCAGCACGATAACGACCAGCAAGAGGAGTGGGTTGCCGATCGAGGTGATGCTCACCGCGCGCTCACCCAGTCGGAGCGTGCCGCCACCGGTCAACCCGATCACCGCGAGAGCGACCAGGTAGATCGCAACGAACAGCGTGAAGGGGCGACCCAGATCGATGCGCCGTGTCCGCGAAATGGCGCGATCGAAGACACCTCGCGGCCCGTCGCACGCGACCCAGGCCTCGTTGAGCAGCAGCGGCGCGAGCCAGAGGAGACCGTAGTTGTACTTGGTGAAGAAGAGCGCCGCGCTCAGAACGCCGGTCGCCACGACCGTCGCCCGCGTGCCGGTGCGCAGGTGATGCGCGTAGGCGCCCAGGCAGAGCACATAGAGCAACGCTCCCGGCAGCTCGAGCATCGCCTGCACCGCGAAGAGCTGGACGAACGGGCTGGTCACCACCAGCGCCGGAGCGATCGCGGCTACAGCGGCGGACTTGGGCACGATCTCGCGCGCGGCCCACCACGTAACGACGACGAGACCGGCGAACAGCACTGCAACCAGGCCGCGCGCCACCGCGAAGCCGTTGCCGGCCACCAGAAAGACCATCGACTCCGTCAGTGGAAAGAGCGGTGGCCAGACATCGAGGTCGTAGACCAGCGGCGCGAAGCGGAGCAGATCGAGATCCGCGAGCGCCGCCGCCAGTCGCGCGCCGTCGAGTCCGTACTTCGCTTCGTCCCAGAGTG
>DATAFT010000389.1:0-7209 GCA_036257295.1 Thermoanaerobaculia bacterium | reverse complement strand
GGGCCGACGCCGGCCGCGCCGATCACAACATCACGAAGGTGGTGTCGGGGATCGCCGACACGGCGCTGCCGCCGGAGCGCGCAGCGGCGGAGACGGTGAAGATCCTGAGCGGACTGGCGCGCGCCTGAACGAGCCGCGCGCGGCGCGAGCGCGGCGCTCTCAATGTGAGTGCGTCTTCGCTCCGTGCGAGTGCGTCATTGCTCCGCCGGCGCGGGTGCCGGTCCTGGTGGATGGCGGTCGGGTGATCGAGGTGGGCTGGCAGGGACGCACCTGCCTGGTGGGGACCGGCGGCGCCTGCGAGCTACCCTAGGCGATCGATCCGGTCTGCCGGATCGAATCGCCCAATATGATCGGCTGGCAGCGCGGGGCCATACTGACTTCGCCACGCGCTGCCAGCGTGCTCGACACCACGGAACTCAAGGCGAGCTTCATTCGCGTCCGCGGGACGGTCCAGGGCGTCGGCTTTCGTCCGTTCGTCTACCGTCTCGCGCAGCGCTACCGTCTGGCCGGCTGGGTGCGCAACAGCAGCAGTGGGGTCGAGATCCACGTCGAGGGGCCCGCCCCGGGGATGACCGCCTTCCTGCGAGAGCTCGAGTCGGCGCCGCCGCCGGCCGCCGAGATCGCCACCATCGAGACCGAGGACCGTGCGCCGAGCGGTCTCGCCGCGTTCGAGATCGAGAGCAGTGGCGAGCGTCGCAGTCCCACCGCGCGCATCTCGCCCGATCTCCCGGTGTGCGCGGCCTGCCTCGCGGAGCTCGCTGACCCCGACGATCGCCGCCACCGCTACCCCTACGTCAACTGCACCGACTGCGGACCGCGCTACAGCATCGTGCTCGCTCTGCCCTACGACCGCCCGCTCACCACCATGCGCGAGTTCGTCATGTGCGACCGCTGCGCCGCCGAGTACGAAGACCCGCTGAACCGTCGCTTCCACGCGCAGCCGAACGCCTGTCCGCGCTGCGGTCCCACCTTCGTCCTGGTCGAGGACGGCGAGGAGAGAGCGCGCGCCGGGGCCGCGATCGCGGCGGCGGTCGAACGTCTGCGCCAGGGTCGGGTGCTCGCGGTCAAGGGCATCGGCGGCTATCACCTGGCCGCCGATGCTCGATGCGCCGACACGGTCGGCGCGCTGCGGCTCCGCAAGGGACGGCGCGAGAAACCGTTCGCGCTGATGGTGCCGAGCCTCGAGGCGGCGCGCCGATTGGTCGAGTTGGACGCCGAGGCCGAAGCGCTCCTCACCTCGATGGCGCGGCCGATCGTCCTCGCTCCGGCGCGGGAGGTGCTCGACGGCGTGTCGCCCGACAACCTCGACTACGGGGTGATGCTCCCGTACGCGCCGCTGCACGTGCTCCTGTTCGAGGCCGGCGCGCCCGAGGTTTTGCTCATGACCAGCGCCAACCGCTCCAACGAGCCGATCGCCTACGGAGACGACGACGCTCTGCGGCAGCTCGCCGGCCTCGCCGACGCGTTCCTGATCGGCGAGCGGCCGATCGCGCGTCGCGTCGACGACTCGATCGCAGCGGTCTCGGCGCTCGGTCAGACCGTGTTGCGACGCTCGCGCGGCTACGCGCCCGCCGCGGTGGCACGCCTGCCGTCGGCGGACTTCGTGCTCGCGGTCGGCGCCGATCTCAAGAACACCGTGACGCTGGTGGTCGGCGGTGACGCCTACATGAGCCAGCACATCGGAGACCTCGAGCAGGTCGAGGCGATGACGGCGCACCGCGAGACGATCGACGACCTCACCCGCATGTACGCGGTGGACGGTCGCGACCTCACCATCGCGCACGATCTCCATCCCGAGTACGCATCCACCCGCCACGCGCTCACGCTCGAGTCCCGCCGCACGGTCGCGGTCCAGCACCATCGGGCGCATGTCGCCTCCGTCGTCGCCGAGCGCGGAGCGCTCGAGACCCGCGTCCTCGGTGTCGCGCTGGATGGAACCGGCTACGGCGACGACGGGACGATCTGGGGCGGCGAGATCTTCGCCGGCAGCGTCGCCGCGGGCTTCGAGCGGATCGCCCACCTGAGATCGGTGCCGCTGCCGGGCGGCGATGCCGCGGCGCGGCATCCGGTGCAGGCGGCCGCCGGCTTCCTCGCCGAGCTCGACCCGCCGGGCCTCGACGCGCCGCCGTTCTCGTTTCCCGCGCGTTACTTCGAGGCGCGCAAGCTGGTAGCGAGCGGAATGCGCACCTTCCGCACCACCTCGACCGGCCGGCTCTTCGATACCGTCGCCGCCCTGCTCGGCTTCTGCCGAGAGGTCACCTTCGAGGGTCAGGCCGCGATCTGGCTCGAGCACCTGGCCCGTGGCGGCGCGGCGACGGCCGCCAGCATCGCGGAGCCGGCGTTCGACGGCGACGAGCTCGACTTTCGCGTCACGCTCGATGCGCTCGTCGAGCACCGGCGACGCGGCGACTCGACCGCCGACCTCGCTGGAGCGTTTCACCGAGCCCTGGCGCGTGGTCTCACCGAGACGCTCGCGGTACTGGCGAACGAACACGGGACGCGGATCGTCGTGCTCTCGGGCGGCGTGTTCCAGAATCGGCTGCTCACCAGGCTGGTGGTCGATGCGCTCCTACCGCTCGGCCTCGAGCCGTGGGGCAATCGCAATACCCCATCCAACGATGGCGGCGTGAGCTTGGGGCAGGCGGCGCTCGCGCTGTCGGGCCACGGCGCCGCGACCTAGTGGAGCCTGGCTCCCGACCCACCGATCCCCGAATCAGGACTGGATCTTGCGGTCGAGCTCGAGCAGCGTCGACGCCAACGTGTGCAGCGTCCCTCGGATCGCGGCGAGCTCGTAGGCGGTGCCGCGCTCGGAGGAAGCGAGTCGGTCGCGCACCAGCCCCTGGCAGGCGCCGATCAGAGCCGCGCGCACCGCCGGAATCGACACGCCCAACTCGACCAGCCGCCCGTTTCCCACGCTCGCGAGCAGGTCGTCGAGGCCGCTCTCGAAACCGCTCACGCCGATCGCGAACATCGAGTCCGGCTCCTGGCGCCGCAGGCGATCGGCCTCGAACAGCAGCAGGCGGGTGAGGCCCTCGTCCTCGGCCAGATGCCCGAGCAGGAGGTCCGAGACCTGAATCAGCTTCACCACCGGCTGAACGTCGGAAGCCAGGGCGTCGTCGATCTCGCCCTGGACTCGCACCCACCAGTCCTCGAAGATCGCTTCCAGCAATCCGTTCTTGTGCGTGAAGTGCTTGATCAGCTGCGACTCGCTGGTGCCCGCGCGGCGAGCGATCGAAGCGGTCGAGGCCTCCTGGAATCCGACCGAGGTGAACAGATCGCGCCCGGCGCGCAACAGTCGGTCACGAGAGGACAGGTCTTCGATGACATGCGAGTGGCTGCCGGCTACACCGTGGGGAACCTCGCTGCGCTCGGCCGCTCCCATCTGGTAGGCGCAGAGCAGACTGATCGCCTGCTCGCGGACCAGCTCGCTCCACAGGTCTTCGATCTGCGGCACCGCGGGATCGTTGCCCTGACGTCGCAGCACCTCCACCATTTCACCAACGACTCGGACATTGGCGATCGGACCACCGTCCGAGCGCGCCTTCGCCACCAGGCCGCCCAGCGTCCGCCGGAAAAGCTGGCGGTCGGGCTCACCATTTCGCATGAACTCGTCGAGCAGCGGCTGCGCTTCGACCAGGACCAGGCGCCCGCGGCTCTCGAGGGAGTCGACCTCGCGGCCGTCGGCCTCGAGGCGCCGCCTGATCGCGGTCAGGTTGCCAGGCATCATCGCCAGCACCACGCCCTCGCCGCGCTCGAGCCCGCCGGCGGCGAAGAGGCCTGCCGATGCAGGAGCCGGTTCGGACCGCGATAGAGCTGCGCGATGTGGTCGCCGGGCGCCACGTCGGCAGGCATTTCGGCGCTGACTAGAGCTGTGCCCACTGAATCTCCGTGCGCCGGCCTAACGGCCGGCGAGCCGGTACACAAGATGGCTCCGCCACCGTGCTAGATTCCTGCCAACGATTCCGGCCGCGCCCAGCGGCGCTTCAGAGATCGCTCTCTCTCACACTTCGGAGGAAGTCTCATGGCCCCGACCACTGGCGCTGTGCCCCCGCAACCGCCTCCGCCGCCACTCGCTGCGGTGCCCGTCAAGAAGAAGACCAACCCATTGGTCTGGATCCTGGTGGGCTGCCTCGGGCTGTTCGTGATCGGCGGCATCATCTTCGCCACCGCCACGTTCTTCATCGCCAAGAAGGCGAAGGACGTCTTCGAGGACGTGGCCGAGAATCCGGTGAAAGCGGCTGCCGAGATGATGGTGCGGATGAATCCCGATCTCGAGCTGGTCTCCTCCGACGACGAAGCGGAGACGATGACGATCAAGGACAAGAAGACCGGCACGGTCTCGACCTTCAACTGGTCCGACATCTCGGAGGGAAAGCTCACCTTCGAAACGGACGGCCAGAGCTACACCGTCGACGGCAGCGGCGCGGACGGATCCATCTCTGTGCAGGACGAGTCCGGCCAAGAAACGATGACGTTCGGCGCCGGCGCGGGCGACGTGCCGGACTGGTTCCCGGCCTACCACAACGCGGTCGAGATCAACGTGCTGGTCAACGCCAACCAGAACGGCCAGCAGTCGACGATCTGGACCTTCAAGACACCGGATGAGGTGGCCGCGGTGCTCGGCTTCTACGAGACGCAGCTCGAGGGCAGCGGCTGGGAAGTCACCACCAGCTCGTCCGACGTCGGCGGGGTCGCCAACGGGAGCCTCGAGGCGAAGCAGGGCAACGGAGCCAAGACGCTCAACCTGGTGCTCACGAAGAGCAGCGGCGAGTCGTCGCAGGCGATGGCGACCTACACCGCGACCAGCGGTTAGTCGCCCTCCCAGTCCCAGAAGTAGTCCTTGTTCGTGAGCTCGATCGCGGGCTCGGTCGCGCCGACGTCGCGCCGCGCGCGATCGAGCGCCGGGCCGGCCTCGCCGCGTATCACTGCCAACTGCTCTTCGAGGTCTTCGGTCTCACGGCGCCAAAAGTCGGGCTCGGCGAACTGCGGCCAGCCGATGCGGAACGCGGGATCGTTCCAGCGCCGCGCGATCCACGCCGCGTAGCGGATCATGCGCAGAGCGCGCAGCGGCTCGATCAGGTCGAGCGTCGAGCCGTCGAGCTCGCGCAGCTCCCGATAGCCTTCGAGCAGGGCCGCGCGCTGGCGTTCGGCGTCGGCGCCGCGCCCCGGCAGCACCAACCACAGGTCCTGGACCGCGGGACCGGTCACGAAGTCGTCGAAGTCGAGCAGGGTGAGCACGCCGTCGCGCAGCAGCACGTTGCCGAGATGGAGATCGGCGTGGACGCGATGCACCGGCACACCCGCCATCCGCCGATCCGCGATCTCGGCGATCGCTTCCGCGGCGTCGAGGTAGCGATCGCGCGTCGCGCGCGGCAGCGCATCGTGCTCGCGCAGCCAGGCGAGGTTCCGGCGCACGTAGCGATCGGCGTCGAGTCGCGGCCGCGCCACCGCGGCGCGCCGCGCCCCCACGTTGTGCACGCGCGCGACCAAGCGGCCCAGGCGCCGCAGCAGCGGCTCGTCGAGCTCGTCGGGAGCACGGCCGCCGCGCCGGTCCGAGATGGCGTACCAGATGCCGTCCATCTCGCGCAGCGTGGAGCCGTCGGGGAACGGACGGACGGTTCCGACCGGCACCTCCTCCGCCGCGAGGTCGGCGAGGAAGGCGTGCTCCTCGAGGATCTGATCGGCGCTCCATCGTCCGGGCCGGTAGAACTTGACGATGGCGCGGCTGCGATCGACCAGCTCCACCTCGTAGACGCGGTTCTCGAAGGAGTTGAGCGGGTAGCACACCGGATTGGTGCGCAGCCCGGACGCGTCCACCGCCGCGAGCACGCGCTCGGGAGTGAGCCCGAAGAAGAGGTCCGACGTCGGCGTCGAAGTCGTCAATTCCGGCGGTGGGCGTCGAAGAAGTCGAACACGCCCTTCATCACCTGATCGACGATGAGGAGGTGATCGGTGCCAGCCTTCTCCACGTACTCCACGGCCCGGCCCTCGGTCTTCGCCGCCTGCTGGAAAGCGCGAGCTCCCTCCACCGGCACCAGCGCGTCGCGATCGCCCTGGCCCAGGAAGAGCGGCATCTTGGGCGCCTTGGCGAGCTGCGACGCCTGACCGAACCCGGCGATCGGCGCCAGCGCGGCGAAGCGATCGGCGTGGTCGAAGCCGACCAGCACCGTGCCCATGCCGCCCATCGAGTGCCCCATGAGGTAGACGCGATGGGGATCGACCTCCCAGAGCCGTTGGACCAGATCGGTCACATCCAGCACGTCGCGCTCGGCGGCGCCGCGGTAGCCGGTGTAGGGACCGCGGCCGTTGACGGCGACCGCCAGGTAGCCGCGCGCCTGCGCTTCCTTCTTGTATAGCCCCGCGTAGCGCTCCATGAAGGCATTCTCGTCGCCGCCCGCGCCGTGGAGCGCCACCACCAGCGGCAGCGGCTTGGCGAGATCGACTCCGGACGGAACGAAGACGCGGAACGGCACGCGTTCGCCGTCGACGGGCGAGCTGTAGGCGAGGCGAAGGTCGCCGTCGAGCTTCGCCAGGGGATCGGCGGCGCCTTCCCCGAGACGCGTCGCCAACGTCTCGGCCAGCGCCAGCTCGCGATCGAACGCCATTCGCTCCTGGGAGAAGCCGGTCGCGCTGAGCTGCGCCACCATGAACAACGGATGATCGCTGTAGGCACCGGGGACGTCGCTCTTCTGCCCCTTGCGATAGATGTCCGCGTACCAACGTGCGGTCGAGAGCGCCACCTTCCCGCCTTCGCTCGACGGCTCCTTGACTGCGGCGATCGTCGCCTCGAGCTTCGTCAGCCTGTCGTCGAGATCGGGCACGACGAAGAACGTGCGCTCGGCCTCGAGCACCGGCTCCGACTTCGCACCGTCGTGATGGTGAGGCCCCAGGGTGTAGCGCACCACGTAGCGGCCGGCCGCGGCGTCGGCGGGCAACGCGAGGGGCATCTCCTTGGTCTGCCCCATGGCGGGAGTCTGGGACAGGTGCGCTTGCGCCGGAGTCCCGATCTTCTTGTCGTCGGGCCCGACCAGTTGGAGAGCCACCATGTAGTGCGTCGAGAAGCGCTCCGGTCGCTCCCAGATCGACGACAGGCGCGCCTTCACCTGGCCGCCAGGCTCGTAGAGTTTCGCCGCCAGCCTCAGATCGAGCACAGTGGCGATCTGACGGCCCTCGTCCCAGCTCCCGTACGAAATCAGGTTGACCGCCTCG
>DATAFT010000384.1:0-6687 GCA_036257295.1 Thermoanaerobaculia bacterium | reverse complement strand
GAGCCTTACGCGCCGGGGCGTCTACCGTCTAGGCCGCCTCGCGCCTCAGCTCGGCTGCTCGAGACTGACGCCGGCGACGGGCTTCGACCCCATCTTGCGCCCGCGCGCGGACAGGCCCGAGAACTCGAGCTCACGCAGGTCGAAGACGTCTTCCTTGAGGCGTTGCCGCTTGTGAGGGGCGTAGCGCAGACGCACCATCTGCCCGCTCTCGCCCAGGATCACGCGATCGACGCGCGATCCCTCCTTCACCAGCCGGTACTCCTTGTCACGGATGAAGCCTTTCACCTGCACCTTCTTGGCCCAGGCGTGGCGCTCCTCGTCGCGATAGAGCACGGTCAGCACTGCACCCTTCTCCTCGTCGAACACCTCGATGACCTGGGCGTTCTTGCCGACGAAGAGCTTCTCCTGCGGCCCGGTGATGCGGTAGGTCCCTTCGGCGTCGACCACCAGGATCTTGTCGAACTCGCTGACTTGCAGCTGGAACTTGGTGCCTCGCACGTTGGTGCCGAAGAATCCCGCGTCGGGGTCGTACGAGAGGCGCAGGTTGGAGAGCGCCACCTCGCGCTTCGACACCGCCTCGAAGCTCACCACCCTGGTGCGGCGCGGATACTGCGCGCCGTACTTCTCGAGCAGCCCCTCGAGATAGGCGACGGTGGTGTCGGTGAGGCGACGCAGCTTGCGCTGGTTCTCCTTGATCGACGCCTCCACTTCCGCGATGTCCTTGCGGTTGCGTTCGATGTCGTAGGCGGAGATGCGCCGGATGCGGATCTCGAGCAGACGTTCGACGTCGTCCTCGACCATCGGTCGCACGAACAGCTTCTTGTGCTCGTGCATGCCGTCCCAGACCGCCTTGCGCACGGCCTCGGCGGTCTTCGCCTTCTCGATGCGCTGATAGACGCGGTGCTCGATGAAGATCTGCTCGAGCGTCAGGAAGTGGCGGCGGTCCTCGAGCTCGGAGAGCTCCAGCTCGAGCTCCGCCTTGATCTGCTCGCGCAGCCGCTTGGTGAGACGTTGCAGCATCTCCGAGACGGTCATCTCGACCGGCCGGTCGTCGTCGATGACGATGGGGCTGGGAACGATCGACACCTCGCACTGCGTGTAGGCGTACAGCTGCGGCTCGACCTCGTCGGCGTAGGTACCCCGCGACAGGTTGAGCACGATCTCGACTCGTTCGCCGGTGCGGTCCTCGATCGAAGCCACCTTGAGCTTCCCCTTCTGGGCCGCCGCCTCGATCGACTGGATCAGGGTCTCGGTCGTGGTCGAGTACGGGATCTCGCGAATCGTGATCGTCTTCTTGTCGCGCGCGATCTCGAGCTTGGCGCGCACTCGTACCCTCCCCATCCCGTCCTGATACTCGGAAGCGTCCATCAAGCCGCCCTGCGTGAAGTCCGGGCGCACCTTCGCCGGGTTGCCGCGCAGGATGGCGATCTGCGCCTTGAGCAGCTCACCGAAGTTGTGCGGCAGGATGCGCGTCGACATGCCGACCGCGATGCCCTCGGTGCCGAGCATGAGCACGACCGGGATCTTGGCCGGCAGCACCACGGGCTCCTGGCGACGGCCGTCGTAGCTCGGCCGCGTCTCCGTCAGCTTCTTGTGGAACAGCGTCTCGCGCGCCAGCTCGGTCAGCCGGCACTCGATGTAGCGCGCGGCCGCGGCCGGGTGTCCCGTCACCAGATTGCCGAAGTTTCCCTGCCTCTCGATGAAGTACTCCTTGTTGGCGAGCACCACCAGCGCATCGGAGATCGAGGCGTCGCCGTGGGGATGGAGCTTCATGGTCTCGCCGATGACGTTCGCCACCTTGTGGAGCCGGCCGTCGTCCATGGCCGCGAGGGTGGCGAGCAGGCGGCGCTGCACCGGCTTGAGGCCGTCACGAAGCTCGGGGATGGCGCGATCGACGATGACGTAGCTCGCGTACTCGAGGAAGTTCCGCTCCATCAGCGGATGAATGGAGGGCATGCTGGTCTACCCAGCGTGGGGGCGAGCGCCCTTCACACCGTGTCCGTTATCAGGTTGTCGACGATGAAGTCGCGGCGCTCGGGCGTGTTCTTGCCCATGAAGAAGTCGAGCGCCTTCGAGACTTCCGACATCTTCTTGATCATCACCGGCTCGAGCCTGATCGTCTCGCCGCCCATGAACTGCTTGAGCTCGCCGGGCGAGATCTCACCCAGGCCCTTGAACCGCGTCACTTCGGCGCTCTTGATCTGCGCGGTGGCGCGGTCGCGCTCCTTCTCGCTGTAGCAGTACCGCGTCTCCTTCTTGTCGCGGACGCGGAAGAGCGGCGTCTCCAGGATGTAGACGTGGCCGCGCTGAACCAGCTCCTCGAAGTAGCGCAGGAAATACGTCAGCAGCAGATTCCGGATGTGCATGCCGTCGACGTCGGCGTCGGTAGCGAGGATGACGCGGTTGTAGCGCAGCTCGTCCACCGATTCCTCGATGCCGAGCGCGCGCATGATGTTGTAGAGCTCCTCGTTGGTGTAGATGGCGTCGCGCTTCTGGCTGTAGCAGTTGAGCGGCTTGCCCTTGAGCGTGAACACCGCCTGGGTGTCGACGTCGCGCGCCTGCACCATCGAGCCCCCCGCGGAGTCCCCCTCCGCCAGGAAGATGCTCGACTCCTCCGCCTTGGCGTGGCGGTCGCCGCGGTGGTACTTGCAGTCGATCAGCTTCGGGATGCGGATCGCGGTCTGCTTGGCGCGCTCGCGGGCCTGTTTCTTGACCGCGTTGAGCTCCTTGCGCAGCCGCTCGTTGGCGGCGATCTTCTCGATCAGGACGTTGGCGACCTTGGGGTTCTTGTGCAGCCAGACCGTGACCGCGTCCTTGACCTCCTGCACCACCCAGTTGCGCACCTCGGTCGAGCCGAGCTTGTTCTTGGTCTGGCTCTCGAACACCGGGTCCTGGAGCTTGACCGCGATGGCGCCCAGCAGCCCGTCGCGCACGTCGGGGCCGGCGAACGACTTGCGAGCGTACTCGTTGATCCCCTTGAGCAGCCCCTCGCGAAAGGCGCTCTCGTGAACGCCACCGTCGCTGGTGTACTGGCCGTTGACGAAGCTCTTGTAGGTCTCGCCGTAGGTGTTGGTGTGGGTGAAGGCGAACTCGAGGCGTTTGTCCTTGTGGTGGACGACCGGATAGAGGGCCGGCTCCTCACCGAGCTCCTCGACCAGGAGATCGGCCAGCCCGCCCTTGCTCTGGAACGAGCTGCCGTTGTAGACCAGGGTGAGGCCGGTGTTGAGGAACGAGTAGTAGCGCATCCGATGCTCGATCAGATCCTCGTTCCACTCGAACTCGCCGAAGATCTCGGGGTCGGGCGAGAACTCGACGAAGGTGCCGTCGCGCTGCTTGGCCTCGGCGCCGCCCTTCTCCATCACCTTCAGGCCGCGGCTGAAGATGGCGCGCTTGAACTTGCCCTCGCGGAAGCTCTCGACACGGAAGTGCACCGAGAGGGCGTTGACGGCCTTGGTGCCGACGCCGTTGAGGCCGACCGAGAACTGGAAGACGTCGTCGTTGTACTTGCCGCCGGTGTGCATCTCGGAGACGCACTCGACCACCTTGCCGAGCGGGATGCCGCGGCCGTAGTCGCGCACGGAGACGGTCTTACCGTCCCGGGTGATCTCGATGCGGCGGCCGGCGCCCATGATGTACTCGTCGATCGCGTTGTCGACGATCTCCTTGAGCAGGACGTAGATGCCGTCGTCGGGGTGGGTGCCGTCGCCGATCCGGCCGATGTACATGCCGGTGCGCAGCCGGATGTGCGACAGCGCGTCCAGGGTCTGAATCGCCTTCTCGTCGTAGGCGACGCGGGCGCGCGGAGCGTCGTCGGCGGAGTTCGATCGGGTGCGGTTCATGCTAGCTAAGTACCGATCACCAAAGGGTTTTCCTGGCTCGGTCGAGACGGCGCCGATTGTATCAGGCCGCGTTGCGCCTGCGTGCAGTCGCGCCGGAGATAGGACGCGATTCCGAACCTACGCCTCGCAGCTCATCGAGCGCGCGGCCTCGATCACGCCAGCACCCAGCTTCACGCCGAGATGGGTGATGGTCTCGGCCGCGAGCAGCGTGGCCAGCTCGCCGCAGGCGTAGAGCGGCAAGCCACCAACCAACCCGCGCAGGAAGCCCGCGTTGAAGCAGTCGCCGGCGCCGGTGGTGTCGACCACCGCGACCCGCCGTGCCGGCACGTGCTGCACCTCGCCCTCGGCTCCGATGTAAGCGCCGTTGGCTCCGTCGGTCACCGAGGCGATCCTGACCCGCGACGAGAGCTCGCGCGCGGCGCGCGGCGGATCGAGCCCCGTCAGTGCCCGCGATTCCTCGCCGTTGGCGAACAGCAGGTCGATCCCGAGCTCGAACTGGCGGTCGAGGTGGCCGCGCGATCGCTCCATGACGAAGCGATCGGCGAGATCGAGCGCGATGCGCACGCCGGCGCCGCGCGCGGCGTCGAAGGCGGTCTCGATCGCCTGGATCTGGTTCGGGGTGTCGAAGATGTAGCCAGTGGTGAAGAAGATCTTGCTCGACCGGATCTCCTCGATCGGCACGTGCTCGGGGCGGTACTGGCGGCACACCCCGAGGTGCGTGTTCATGGTCCGCTCGCCGTCGGGAGTGACCAGGATCACCGAGGTGCCGGTGCGCCCGTCGACGCGCGCCACGTGGTCCCGCACGCCGCACCGCGCCAACGCTTCGACGAAGGCTCGACCGTTCTGGTCGTGGCCCACCGCCGAGCTGTAGCTGGTGACGGCCCCGACCAGCGACGCTACCCGCAGCACATTGGCGCACGAGCCACCCGCCTCCACCTCGGGGTCGAGCTCGCTCACCGCCTCGAGGATCCGCGACTGCTCCTCGGTTTCGACCAACCGCATGGTGCCCTTGTGCAGCCCGAGCGACGACACCGTGGCGTCGTCGGTGAGGAGGAGGAGGTCGAGGATCGCGTTCTCGATGCCACAGACGTCGATCGGGCGCGCCAGGAGCGACGGAATGAGAAACGGTTCGCGCATGAGGGCGTGGCTGATACGGAGAGCGGCGTCGGCGCGGGTGCGATCGTGACTACGAGCGCCGGCTAGAGTACCGTACCGCCACCCCATGCTCCACGCCTCCGCCGCGTTCCCGAGCCACTGGGTCCTCATCCTGGAAGCGGCAATCGTGATCGCCGGGCTGGCCGTGGCCGCGAGCGGCAACGCCACGCTCGCTCGGGCCGGCCGCGCGGCTCATCACGCGCTGTTCGTGATGGCGCGACGCCCGGCGCTCGCGATCGCGTCGATCGCGTTGGCCTCGGTCCTCTACCTCGCGATCCACACCGCGGTCTCGGGCGCACCGCAGCCGCGCGTCGTCGACGAGTGGAGCTACCTGCTCGCCGCCGACACCTTCGCGCACAACCGGCTGACCAATCCGCCGCACCCGATGGCCGCCTTCTTCGACGGCGACCACGTCCTGCAACGGCCCACCTACGCCTCGAAGTACCCGCCGGCGCAGGGCCTCGTGCTGGCGATCGGCCAGGTGGCGTTCGGTCACCCGGTGACCGGGCTGTGGCTCGAGGCGGCGTTCCTGGTCGGCGCGGTCGGCTGGATGCTGCTCGCCTGGGTGCCGCGGCCGTGGGCCGTGTTCGGGGCGCTGCTGGTGGCGCTTCGCCTCGGCGCCGGAAGCTACTGGAACGAGAGCTACTGGGGCGGCTCGGTGGCGGCCATCGGCGGCGCCCTGGTCCTCGGTGCCGCGCGCCGCCTCTGGCGCCGCGTCCACATCGGCGACGCCGTCCTCCTCGCGCTCGGCCTCGCGCTGCTCGCCACCAGCCGGCCCTACGAGGGCATCCTGGTGGCGGCTCCGGTTGCCGTGCTGCTGGCGGCTGGACTCGTCACCCGCCGCCTGGCACCGGCGCCGTGGCGGCGCTTCGTCGTACCGGTCGTCGTGCTGCTCGGCGCGGCGCTCGGTGCCTTGGCGACGCTCAACCGTGAGGTGACCGGCGATCCACTCGAGTTTCCTTATCGGGTCTACGACCGAGGCCACGCCATCACGCCCGTTTTTCTATGGGAGCCGATGAGCCCTGGCGAGGTGGCACAGTCGTCGACCCCGCAGGTCGGGGTGCTCGGCCTGCGCGCCCCGCGCACGTCGGGCTGGCATCGGTTGGCGGTGGCGCTCTACTTCTTCGTGGGTCTGCCCGGAGCGCTCGCCCTGACGGTCACACCAGCCGCGATCCGTGACCCGTGGTCGCGCTTCAGCACGTTGGTCTTCCTCACGGTCGCGGTCGGCCACTTTCTGATCTTTCCCTGGTGGCCGCACTACTCGGCGCCTGCTGTGGGAGCGCTCCTGGTTCCCGCCGTCCAGGGTCACCGGCTGATGTACGCGGCTCGGCGCGGCACCCGGCGCCCGCGCGCCTTCGGCCCCGCGCTGTTCGCCGTCGCCTGCGCCGCGCAGCTCGCGGTCTTCCTCTTCCAGATCCCGTCGCAACGCGCCGATCCCACGGACCCCAGCCGCCAGCGCGCGCGGCTGGCGTGGGAGTTCGAGCATCGCGATGGGAAGCACCTCCTGCTCGTCCGCTACCCGCCGGGCTGGAGCGGCGATTGGACCTTCAACTCCGCCGACGTCGACGCGGCCAAGGTGGTCTGGGCGACCGACCTCGGCGAGGAGCGCAACGCCGAGCTCCTCGACTACTACGGAGATCGCACGGTGTGGTCGATCGACGCGCAGTTCACGGCGACCGATCCGGTGCCGACA
>DATAFT010000338.1:0-1808 GCA_036257295.1 Thermoanaerobaculia bacterium | reverse complement strand
GCGAGCAAACCCACCTCGAGCAAGCCGGCGGTCGGCAAGACGGCCGCCAACAAGCCGGTAGTCGCAAAGGCGGCGGAGGCCAAGCCGCCGGTCGCGAAAGCGGCAGAGAGTAAGCCAGTGGTGAACAAGGCAGTGAGCAAGCCCGTCGCGGCCAAGCCGGTCGCGAGCAAGCCGGTCGTGAACAAACCGATGGTGAGCAAACCGGCGCTGAGCAAGATCGCCGACAAGAGGGCCGCGGCGCCGGCGCCCAAGAAAGCGGTGGCGCGCAAGAACGTGAGCGACGGCAACGGTCGCGAGTTCGTCGAGGGTCTGGCGCAGCGACTCGACGAGCATCGCCGCGAGATCCTCCACCTCTACCGCCACGACCTCGACGTCGGCCTCGATGCCTTCCGCGACGGCGACGACGAGATCGATCGCGCCAACTTCGACAGCGATCGCGATCTGGCGTTGTCGCTTTCCGACAGCGAGCGCGAGGTGCTGCTCCAGATCGAGGAAGCCCTGGGTCGCATCGCGAGCGGCGAGTTCGGTAGCTGCACCTCGTGCAGCAAGCCGATCGGCGAGCAGCGATTGCACGCCATCCCCTGGGCCCGCTACTGCATCGACTGCCAGGAGCTGGAGGAGAAGGGTCTCCTCGGTTGATGCCCCCCCCACCCCAACCGGGGATGGGCCAGGCCGGTCCCTCCGAGGAAGACCGGATCCTCAGGGAAATCAGCGCTGCAAAAGCGCGCCCGCTCTACCTCGTCAGCGGCGAGCCGGTGCTGGCCGAGCCGGCGGCGCGGCGCATTGCGGAAGCCATCGCCCAACCCAACGGCGTTCGCGTCGAGAGCTTCAGACGACCTGCCGATCTCGGCGCGATCCTGGCCGACCTGCGCACCTACTCGCTGTTCGGTTCGGGCAAGGTCACGGTGGTCGTCGACAGCGCGGTGCTGTCCGATCGTCGCGCCGCCGCCTATCTGATCGACCAGGCCGCCGAGGCGCTCCCGATCGATGCTGCGGCCGAGCTCTCCGGGGCCGGCCGTCAAGCCGCCGGACGACTGCTTCAGGTGTGCCGGTTCTTCGGGCTCGATCCGGGTGCCGCAGCCGCCCGTCAGACCGTCGACGCGCTCCCGCCGTGGGCGTTCGAGGGCGCCGCAACGAGCGGCGGCACGACGCGCGGGCGCGCCAAGCGAAGAGCCAAGGCGCAGATCGAGGAGCTCAAGGCCGGGCTCACGACTCTGCTCGAAGCCGCGGTTCGTGACCAGGTACAGGGTTGGGCCGAAAGCGACGCCGTCGAGCTCGCCGCGATCGCCGAGAGCGGCCTGCCCGCCGGCCACCACCTCGTCCTGTGCGAGGCCGCGGTCGCCGACGACCATCCACTGGTCGCGCGGCTGCGCGGCGAAGGCTCTCTGCTGGCACTGATGCAGGTGGACGCCGACCGCTCCGGCAAGTGGCAAGGACTCGACGAGCTGCGCGCCGAGCTCGAGCGCGAGACGCAGGTCTCGATGTCGGATGCCGCGCTCGACGAGCTGGCGCGCCGCACGCTGCGCAAACGCTCGGACCGCGGCGCGTCCGGCACCGATCCCGACTCGACCGCGCGCTTCGCCGCCGAGTACCGGAAGCTGGTGTCGCTCACCGACTCGCGCTCGATCGAGGTGGCGCTGGTGGAACAGGCGGTCGAGGACCGCGGTGAAGAGGACGTGTGGGCGCTGCTCGACGCCATCGGCGCCGGTCGTCTGGCCGAGGCGCTGGGACGGCTGCGCCGCCTGGTCGACTCGGCCGAGGATCCGATGCAGGCACGGCTCGCGTTCTTCGGTCAGCTCGCGTCGCTG
>DATAFT010000334.1:0-8427 GCA_036257295.1 Thermoanaerobaculia bacterium | reverse complement strand
GCCGCCAGCGTCGGCTCGGAGTTGATCCTTCCCCTCGACGTCTCGCGCGACGAGGAGATCGCCGCCGTGTTCGAGCAGGTCCGCGCCAAGTGGGGCACGCTCGACTTCCTGGTGCACTCGATCGCGTTCGCCGAGCGCGAGGACCTCTCCGGCCGCACCATCGACACCTCCCGCGCCGGCTTCCAGAAGGCGCTCGACGTCAGCGCCTACTCCTTGATCGCGCTGGCGCGCGCCGCCGAGCCCCTGATGCGCGAGGGCGGCTCGATCCTGGCCATGACCTACTACGGCTCGACCAAGGTCCTTCCCAGCTACAACGTGATGGGCATCGCCAAGGCCGCGCTCGAGGCCAGCGTCCGCTACCTCGCGCGCGACCTGGGCGAGAAGGGCATGCGCGTCAACGCCATCTCCGCGGGACCGATCAAGACCCTGGCCGCCTCCGGCGTCTCCGGCTTCCGCAGCTTCCTCGACGTCGCCGCCGAGCGCGCGCCGCTGCGTCGCAACGTCTCGACCGACGACGTCGGCAACTCCGCGGTCTACCTGCTCTCCGATCTTGCCGCGGGCGTGACCGGCGAGGTCCACTTCGTCGACGGCGGGCTCTCGACGACGGCCATGTAGCGACGGCGCCGGTGAGGGTCTTCTTCAGCAACCTCGGTTGCAAGCTCAACCAGGCCGAGGTCGACGCGCTGGCGCGACAGTTCATCGCGAGCGGCCACCAGGTCGTGGCCGCCCTGGAGGAGGCCGACCTCCACGTCGTCAACAGCTGCACGGTGACCCATCAGGCGGAGCGCGACTCGCGCAAGGCGGCGCGCCGCGCCGCCCGCGAGGGCCTCGTGGCTCGAACCGTGCTCACCGGCTGCTACGCCACCGCCGAAGCGGACGCCGCCCGCGCACTGGGCGGTGTCGACCTGGTGGTAGCGAACTGCGACAAGGATCGATTGTCGGAGATCGTCGCCCGCGAGCTCTCCCCCACTGACGATCTGAACGCCAGCGACGAGCCGACGAGCGCCGTGCCCGTCTCTTACGTTCCCCTCCGCTTCGGTCCAGCGCGCGCGCTGGTGAAAGTCGAAGACGGCTGCGACATGCGCTGCGCCTTCTGCATCATCCCGCGCACGCGCGGCGCCCAGCGCAGCCGGCCGCTCGACCGCGTGGTGGCCGAAGCGAAGGCACTCGAAGCCGGCGGCCACGCCGAGATCGTCATCACCGGCGTACAGATCTCGGCCTACCGCGACGGTGCGGCACGACTGCCGCAGCTTCTCGATGCGCTGGTGGCGGCGACCTCGGCCTGTCGCTTCCGTCTCACGTCGATCGCGCCGTGGGAGCTCGACGCCGCGCTGCTCGATCGGCTCCAGCACCCTCGACTCTGCCGGCACGTCCACCTCTCGCTGCAGAGCGGCGACGACCGAACGCTGCGGCGGATGCGGCGGCCGTACACCGCCGCGAGGTTCGCGGCGCTGGTCGACGACATCCGGTCGCGCATTGCCGGCGCCGCGATCACCACCGACGTCATCGTCGGGTTTCCAGGCGAGACCGACGACGAATACGAGGCGTCACGCGCGTTCGTGGCGACGATGGGGTTCGCGCGCGTCCACGTCTTCAACTATTCGACGCGGCCGGGAACCGAGGCGGCCGCGATGCCCGATCAGGTGCGCCCGGACCGCAAGCGCGAGCGCATGGGTCGAATGCTCGAGACCGCGGCGGCCGCCGAAGAGGCGTTCCAGCGCGCTCACCTGGGCGAGGTCGGCCGCGTCCTCTGGGAGGGCCGACGCGCCGGAAGGTGGCTCGGCACCACCGACAACTATCTGCGTGTCTCGACCGACGGTGAGCGAGAAAATCTACGTGGAACGGTGACCGAAGCGCGACTCATCCGCGTGGAGCGGGGCGGCCTGGTGGCGGCGCTGTAACGCCGTCCCCGGTGCTCGCCCGCTCGAGTCGTCGCATCAAGCTCGAGGTGTCCCACCGCTTGCCGCCCATCGCCACGATCTCGGCGTAGAGCTGATCCACCAGCGCGGTGACCGGCAGCCGCGAGCCGTTGCGGCGCGCCTCGTCGAGTGCGATCGCGAGGTCCTTGCGCATCCACTGGACGGCGAAGCCGTGATCGTACTCGTCGCGCAGCATGGTGCCGGAGCGGTTCTCCATCTGCCACGACTGAGCGGCGCCCTTGGAGATCACGTCGACCACCGCCGCCGGGTCGAGGCCAGCCGCCTTCGCGAAATGCAGGCCCTCGGCGAGGCCCTCGACCAGTCCGGCGATGCAGATCTGGTTTACCATCTTGGTGAGCTGTCCGGCGCCGGGTCCGCCCAGCAGCGCCACGCGCCGCGCGTAGGTCGCGATGACCGGCTCCGCGCGCGCGAAGTCGTCGTTCGAGCCGCCGACCATCACCGTGAGCTGTCCCTTCTCCGCGCCAGCCTGCCCGCCGGACACTGGAGCGTCGAGGAAGCCGACGCCACGACCCGCCGACTCGCCGTGAACCTCGCGCGCTACGCGCGCCGAGGCGGTGGTGTGGTCGACCAGGACGGCGCCGCGGCTGATACCGGCGAGCACGCCTCGCTCGGCCAGCGTCACCTCACGAACGTCGTCGTCGTTGCCGACGCAGGTGAAGACGAGCGCGGCGCCCTCGCTCGCTCCCGCCGGGCTCGACGCGCGGCGCCCGCCATAGCGCGCCACCCACTCCTCGGCGCGCGCGGTGGTGCGGTTGTACACCGTCACCTGATGGCCGGCGCGAGCCAGGTGTCCCGCCATCGGAAAGCCCATCACCCCGAGACCGACGAACGCCACGCGTTCACTCATCGCACCGTTCCCTCGCTCGCGGCTGCCCGATCCCGAGCCCGTTCACAGTTCGACCACCTCCGCCTGCTCGGCCTCGATCCACCCCTGCTCGCCGCTGGGAAGGACGATGCGCAGCCAGCCTCCGCTCTCGCCGCGCACCAGCACCTCGCTGCCGGCGTGCAGCTTGAACCGCACCACGCTGTCGGCCTGGTTCGCGGCACGCGCGTCGATCTCGCGCGGCAGCACCACCGCCACCCGCGTCGCATACAGCTCGTGGAAAGCGAGGGACGTCACACCGGCCGCCAGCAGGACAGCGATCACGACCGCGGCCCAGGTCAGCGCCTCGCTGCGACGCCACAGCCGCAGCGCCAAGAGTGCCCACAGCAGCGTGTTGAGCACGACGATGGCGGTCCAGAGCTCGGAGCGCGACAGAGCGTAGTGCCAGGCGAATACCGTCCTCCACACCATCGGCGGCTCGGGCGGAGTCACCGCGTCGCGCGCGCTCTTACGAGCGTAAGCGAGGTTCGCGCTCACGTCCTGGTCCCGCGGCGCACCGGCGGCGGCACGGCGGTAGGAAGCGATCGCGCGCCCCAGCTCACCCTGGCGAAGATACGCATTGCCCAGATCGTAGTGGACCAGCGGGTGGTCGTGCCCGGAGTCGAGCAGAGCTCGGTAGCCGGCGATTGCCGTCGGGAAATCGCTCGCGGCATAGGCGTCGTTCGCTCGCGACAGGGTCTGGACGGGATCGCCGGCGGGGATGATGGCCGTATCCTGCGCCGACGCCGGCGCGGCGCCGGCGGCCAGGCAGAGGATCATCACCATCCACGAGACCAGGCTCGACGCCGGCGCGCTCAGCTCGAAGCGCCTCATCAGCGTTCTCTCCGCAGCTCGCGCTCGAGCCGCTCGATCACGGTGCGCAGCTCGGAAGCCGGCGTCGGCTGAGCTCCGCCGCCACCGAAGTCGGCGGCTTCGAAGCGATCGAGCAGCGCGCGCACGTCGCCGACCAGTCCCTCGCTCGCTCCGAGTGCCGACAGCCGGTCGGCGCACTCGCGCGGAGTGAGCGCCTGGCCCTCGGCGCCGACGCGATCGCCGATGTAGCGCCGCAGCACGCTCGAAGCATCGCGCGACTCGAGCTCGCGGCGTTTTCCGATCGCGCCGAGCGCGGTGCGCAGGGCGCCGCGACGCCGGCGCAGCCCGACGTCGGAGGCGAAGCGATCGGCGCGCCGTCGCGCCACTAGGAGACCGGCGAAGACGATCGGCGGAAGCGCGAGCAGCAGCGGCAGCATCGCCCCCGGCGCCCGCCCCTTCACCAGCTCCGCCCCGCCTCGGATCGGCTGCAGGTCGTTGGCGAGGATCCGCACCGCGACCTTGCCGGCGCCCGGAGACATTCCCTCGGTCAGCCGCAGATCCTCGTCGGCGCCGTTGGGCGCGACGTCGATCGCCAGCGCCGGCGCCACCGAAGTCCGGTAGGTTTCCTGCGACGGGTCGAAATAGACCAGCCGGGTCTCCGGCACCTCGGCGCTACCGGCGGCGAGCGGAACCAACGCGCGGCTGAATGTCTTGGTGCCGCCGATGCCGTTGACCGAGCGCCTGATCTCGACCTGAGGTTGATCGCGGTAGACCTTGAAACCGTCGAGCTCGTCGAGCGGAAGATCGCCCATCAGGTTCAGGTTGCCGCTGCCGCTGACCACGATCTTGTGGGTCAGCGATTCGCCCACCGCCACCTCGGTGGAGCTCAGCGAGCTGGTGACCTTGAACTCGCCGACCAGGCCGGAGAAACCCGCCGGCGCCGGTGGCAAAGCGCGCGCGGTCACCGTGATCGGCTCGGTGACCAGATTCACGGTCTCGGTCCGCATGCGTCCGAAGAACTCGTCGAAGGGACTGGAGACTCCACCGAATGGATCGATGCCGCGCCGCGACTGCGACGACTGCACGAGCTGCACTACCAGGCGCGACGGCGGAATGGTGATCGCTCCCGGACGCTGCGCAAACAGCGCTTTCCGGATCTCGGCCACCTCATACTGGACCCCGCCCTCATTCACTTGGAACGTGCCCATCTCGCCGAGGTCCTCGACCAGAAAGCCACCGAGGTCGAGCGAGTCGAGGCGCGGATCGGCGATGCGCGCGCGCCGATAGAAGCGCCACACGAATAGCAGTTGCTCACCGACGTAGGGATTGGGGTCGGAAACGGAGGCGGTCACGAACACCGGCCGCGACGACTGCGGCTTGGCCGACGCCGGCAACACCTTGAGCGTCGCCACCTCGCTCTGGTGGGTGGCGCCGTCCAACTCGATCGACGCAGGCCCGATCGCGAAATCACCGAGCTCTTTCGGCAGCAGCGTCCACTGGTAGATCACGCGGCGCGAGAAGCTGCCGTTCACCATCGAGAACTGGTCCTGGGTGCCGGCGAAGTGGACCGCGAATGCCGACAACGGGGGCAGCTTGGGCTCGGCGCGGCCGGCACCCTCGACCGTGACCGACACCAGGGCCTGGTCTTCCATCGTCATCTCGGAGCGATTGAGCTCGAGGCGGACGGTCTGCGCTCCGAGCCCGCGCGCGCCGGCGATCAGCGCAAGGGCGGCCGCGATCCCAGCCAGACCGCGGCGGGCGCCCGGCATCGTCGTCGATCGACGATCGGACCTCACCAGTCCTTCTCCTGATCGCGTTGCCGTCCCGGCGGGACGCGCCGCCGCGGACGCCCTTCTTCGAGCGATTCGAGGAGTCGCTGCGCCTCGGCCGGAGTCAGGGCGGCTTCGCCGCCTTCGCGCTGCTCACCGGCGCGAGCGTTCCGATCGCCGGCTTCCTTCTGCTCGCTCTGCGGTTGCTGCTCGTTCTGCTCCTGGTTCGCTCCCTGCTGCTCGCTATCGCGCTCCTGTTGCTCCTTCTCGTCCTCCGACTGTCGCGAGTCGGACGAACCCTGCTTCTGGTCGTCGCCCGACTCGGGCTGGTCTTGCTCGCCGTCCTGCTGCTGTTGCTGCTGTTGCTGCTGCTGCTGCTGTTGCTGCTGCTGCTGGCGCTCGAGCGCCGCGCGCGCGACCTCGAGGTTGAACTTGGCGTCGGCGTCGTCCGGAGCGAGATCGAGGCTGCGATGGTAGGCGTCGATCGCCTCCTCGAACCGGCTCTGTCGATAGGCGACGTTGCCGAGGTCGTACCAGGCCTGCGCGCGCAAGCGATCGTCGCCCGCGGCGCCAGCCCCCTCGAAACTGCGCGCGGCCGACTCGAGATCGCCCAGCCGATAGTGCGAGCTCCCGACGTTCATCATCACCGCCGCGTCCTGCGGGCGCTCGACCTGCAGGTCGAGAAAGCCGTCGAGCGCCTGCGAGTACTCGCCCGCCTCGTAGGCCTCCTCCGGTGTATCGAAGTGCTTCGCCGACTTTGCCTGTGACTTTGCCGAAGGCTCTGTCGCCCGCTCCGCCGCGGACGCCTTCGGTGCAGTCCGCGCCGTCTCACTCGCCGGTGCCTGTCCCTCGGCTCGCGGCGTGTTCGAGACGAGCAGCGCGAGGACCAGAGCGGCTGCCGCGGCCCTCGGCACCGCCACCGCCGCCCTCATGCGCGCAGGCCGCGCCCCGGCCGCATCCGCCAACAGTCCGTCGATCATCAGCGCTGCGATCGCCAATCCCAAGAGCCACTGGAAGCGGTCCTCCCAGCGCTGGCGTCGATGCGCCTCGATCTCGCGCTCCTCGAGCGAGGCCTTGATGCCGTCGACGTAGATCTGCTCGAGGTCGAGATCCCCGGTGACCGAGCGCACGTAGCGACCGTCGGTCGTGAGCGCGATCTGCTGCAGGGTGGGCTCGTCCAGCCGCGACAGGATGATCGCGCCGCTGCGGTCGCGCCGGAAGCCGCCGCCCGCGGCCGGGATCGGCGCACCCTCCTCGCTGCCGATGCCGATGGCGAAGACGCGCACACCCTCGGCCGCCATGCGGTTCGCCACCTCGATGGCGCGGCCGGAGTGGTCCTCGCCGTCGGTGATGAGCAGGACCGCTTTCGATCCGGCGGCGCCGCCGCGGAAGGCGGCGAGCGACGTTTCCAGCGCCTGCGCCAGGTCGGTCCCCTGCACCGGGATCGCTTCGGAGTCGAGCGCGTCGAGGAAGAGCTCGGCCGCGCCGTAGTCGAGGGTCATCGGACACTGCACGAAGGCGACGCCCGCGAACGCCACGATGCCGACGCGATCCCCGGACATCATCTGCAGCAGATCGTGGATCTCGCGCTTGGCGCGCTCCAGCCGCGACAGCGCCCGTCCAGCGTCCTCGACCAGCATGCTGTCCGACACGTCGAGGGCGATCACGATGTCGACGCCGCGACGCTCGACCTCTTCCCAGGTGTAGCCCACTTGGAGCTGGGCCAGCGTCATCAGGAGCGCCGTGACGGCGATCGCCACCAGGACGGCCTTGATCACGCCGCGGCGCACGCCCGCGCCGCCGGTCAGCCGCTCGATCATCGACGGCACGGCGAACCGGCGCAGTCTCGCCGCGCGCGCACGGAAGCTGAGCAGGTAGAAGACGGCCAGCGCCGGCAGCAGCCACAGCGCCCACAGCGCGCGCGGCTCCCCGATGCGCGCGTCGCATCCGCTCAGCGTCGCGGCCAGCGCCACGGCCGCGACCACAGTCGCGCGCGCGACGGAGCGCTCCCTCGCCGTTCTCACGGCAGCCCCCGCAGGCGGCTGCCGAGCAGCGTCACCTCGACCAGCAACAGCCCGAGCCCGGCCATTACGAACCAGGGATAGCGGTCCTTGTACTCGACGTACGACTTGGTGGTGATCTCGGTCCGCTCCAACCGATCGATCTCGCCGTAGATGTGGCGCAGCGCCTCGCGATCCTCGGCGCGGTAGTAGGAGCCGCCGGTGGTCTCGGCGATCGAGCGCAGGCCGTCGTCGTCGATCTCGACGTCCTGGTACACCACCCGCGATCCGAACATCGAGTCGACCAGGAACGGGGCTCGGCCGCGGGTGCCGGCGCCGATGGTGTACACCTTCACGTTCTGGCTCTTGGCCAGCTCGGCGGCGGTGGCGGGCGCCAGTGTGCCCGCGTTGTTGCGGCCGTCGGTGAGGAGCACCACCACCTTCGACTTGGCTTTCGACTTCTGGAGCCGCTTGACCGCGGTGCCGAGCCCGGAGCCGATCGCGGTGCGATCGCCGGCGATGCCGATCTCGATGTCACCGAGGAGATCCACCAGCACCGGATGATCGAGCGTGAGCGGGCACTGGGTGAACGCCTCCTCGCCGAACACGACCAGCCCCACCATGTCGTGGGGACGCCCCTCGACGAACTCGCGCACCACGTCCTTCACGACCTCGAGCCGGTTGCGACGGCGCTGGATCGGCCGATCGTTGTCGAGGTCGAGCGCCTGCATGCTGCCCGAGGTGTCCATCACCAGGACGATGTCGATGCCCTCGCTCGACACCTGGGTCAGCTCGCGGCCGGTCTGCGGGCGCGCCATCGCGGTCATCAACACCGCGACCGCCACCAACCGCAGCGCGCGCACCGCGCGCCGGAGCCAGAGCGTCCATGGAGTCCTGATCTGGCGCGCCTGCGCCAGGGTCGGGAACCGGATCGCCGCGGTACGGCCGCGGTGGCGGCGCCAGCGCGGCAGCAGGACCCAGAGCGCGACCCACAGCGCGTAGAGCGGCGCGAGGACCCACAGCAGCCACAGATCTTCGAAGCC
>DATAFT010000311.1:0-4711 GCA_036257295.1 Thermoanaerobaculia bacterium | reverse complement strand
GCTCGGCGACGGCTACTTGGTGCTGACCACCGACTCCCACGTGGTGCAGCCGCCGTTTTTCCCGGGCGGCGACATCGGCCGGCTCGCGATCTGCGGCACCGTGAACGATCTCGCGATGATGGGAGGCACCGAGGTGCTGGGTCTCACCTGCGGCGTCATCCTCGAGGAGGGCTTTCCGCTCGATGCGCTCGAGCGCGTGCAGCGCTCGATCGACGAAGCCTGCCGCGAGGCCGGCGTGCGCATCGTCACCGGCGACACCAAGGTGATGGGCAAAGGCGAGCTCGACGGCATCGTCCTCAACACCTCGGGCGCGGCCATGACGCGGCGGGTGGTGCGCGACTGTGGGCTGCGCGCCGGCGACCGCATCCTCGTTACCGGCACCATCGGCGATCACGGGCTCGCGGTGCTGGCGTACCGCAACCAGCTACGCCTCGGCGACGACCTGCGCTCCGATGTGGCGCCGCTCAACGATCTGCTCCGCGTCGTGCTCGCGGCCGGCGGCGACGCCGTCGTGGCACTCAAGGACCCCACCCGCGGCGGCGTCGCGTCGACGCTGTGCGAGATGGCGGAAAAGAGCGGCGTCGGCGTCGTGCTCGACGAGGCGAGCCTGCCGGTGTCGAAGCCGGTGCGCGCCGCCGCCGAGCTCCTCGGGATCGACCCGCTGCACGTCGCCAACGAGGGCAAGGCGGTTATCGGTGTCGCCGCGGACGCGGCGCCGCGCATTCTCGCGGCCCTGCGCGCCCATCCGCTCGGCCGCAGCGCCGCGATCGTCGGCACCTGCATCGCGGAGCATCGCGGCCGTCTCATCCTCGACACCGGGTTCGGGCGCCGTCTCGTCGCCGAGCTCGACGGCGACCCGCTGCCGCGCATCTGCTGAAAGGTGGTGGTTGGATGAGCGAGAAGACCCACATCCGCACTTGCATCGATGGTGCGGTGGGCGTCATTGCCATCGACCGCCGCGATCGCTTCAACTCGTTCGATGTCGAGACGGCTCGCGATTTCCGCGAAGCAGGACTGCGCATGGCGCGTGATGCCGCGGTGCGCGCGGTAGTGGTGCGCGGTGAAGGGGGCGTGTTTTCGAGCGGCGCCGATCTCAAGTACATCCGCGCCGGTGGGCACACGAGCGACCTCGACTACCTGCGCGGCGGCGGCGCGCCCGCGGCGATCACGCCGGGCGCGATCTTCAAGCAGATCCTCGAGTACCTGCATAGCGCGATCTCGGAGATCCGCCGCGCGCCCAAGCCGTTCGTGGCTGCCGTCGACGGCATCGCGGCGGCCGGCGGGTTCGGTATCGCCATGGCGTGCGATCTGGTGTTCGCCTCCGAGCGCGCCGCGTTCGAGTGGGCCTACGGACGCACCGGGCTGACCGGCGCCGAGAGCTCGACGTTCCTGCTGCCGCGGCTAGTCGGGCTGCGCCAGGCGATGGCGCTGCTGTTCCTCAATCCACGGCTCGACGCCAAGGCGGCGCGCGATGCCGGCCTGGTGAACGAGGTGTTCCCCAATGCGAGCTTCGATGCCGAGGTGATGGCGGTGGCGCACCGCCTCGCCGCCGGGCCGACGCGGGCGTTCGCGGTCGCCAAGGGGCTGATCAATCGCGCCGCCGGGATCGACCGACTCGACTACCACCTCGACCAGGAGCTCGAACAGCTGGTGCGATCCGCCGACGGCGCGGAGTTCGCCGAGGGCCTCGGCGCTTTCTTCGAGAAGCGCGCGCCGGCCTGGAGCGGCGCGATGGAGCCCGCGGACGAGGTCCGCTGAGCGGCGGGGAGACCGACGGTGCACGAGTACACGATCGTTCAGGCACTGATCGACCGCGTCGCCGAGGCGGCGCGCGGCTACGACGCGCCGCGCGTGACCGAGGTGCGGGTGCGAATCGGTGAGCTCGCAGGGGTCGAGACCGCGCTCCTGCGCAAGGCCTACGACGTTTTTCGCGAGCGCACGCTCTGCCGCGACGCGCCGCTGGTGATCGAGAGCGCGGCGGCGCGATGGGCCTGCCCGCGTTGCCACCGCGACGTCGCCGCGGCTGGCGTGCTCCGTTGCGCGCGGTGCGATCGGCCGGCGATCCTGGTCGAAGGCGGCGAGATCGTGCTCGAGCGCGTCGCCATGGAGGTGCAGTGATGTGCGAAACCTGTGGCTGCTCGGAGAGCGAGCGGCGGTTCGTCGAGGTCGAAGTTCATGAATCGATCCTGGCGGCCAACGAGCGCCAGGCGGCGCACAATCGGGAACACTTCCAGGCGGCGCGCACGCTCGCGATCAACTTGATGGGATCGCCGGGTTCGGGGAAGACGGCGCTGCTCGAGGCCACCGCGGCCGCGCTCGGCGGCCGGCGCTCGATCGCCGCGATGAGCGGCGACCTCGCCACCGATCGCGACGCCGAGCGCCTGCGCGCCGCCGGGATCCCCGCCGTGGCGATCACCACCGGGTCCGCCTGCCATCTCGACGCCGAGATGGTCCACGATGCGCTCCATCAGCAGCTCTGGGCTTCGCGGGGCACCCGTACCGGGTCCTACGAGCCGGCCGAGCTGCTCTTCATCGAGAACATCGGCAATCTGGTGTGCCCCGCCGTCTTCGATCTCGGCCAGAGCTCGAACGTGGTCGCGCTCGCGGTGACCGAGGGCGAGGACAAGCCGCTCAAGTACCCGGTCATGTTCCAGCGCGCCGATCTGGTCGTGCTCACCAAGACCGATCTCCTGCCCTACCTCGACGGCGTGAGCGTCGCGGGAGTCCGCCTCAACCTCGAGCAGGTGGCGCCGGCCGCGACGCTGCTCCCGCTGTCGGCGAAGACCGGCGCCGGCATCGGCGCCTGGATCGCATGGCTAGAGACGCAGCGGCGCGCGGGCGGCATCGAGAGCGCCGCGGCACGGTTGCATGACGCTCGGTGATCAGGCGGAGGTCATCGCGCTCCTGTCGTCGCCGTCGACGCACGGCGGGGCGCCCGTAGAGCGAATCGAGACCCACTCGGCGATCGTGTTCCTCGCCGGCGACCGCGCCTGGAAGCTCAAGCGCGCCGTGCGCTACGACTACCTCGATTTCACCGGAGTCGAGCACCGCAAGGAGCTGTGCGAGGCGGAGGTCCGGATCAACCGGCGCGCCGCACCGGCCCTCTACCGCGGTGTGGTCGCAGTCACGCGGCAGGCCGATGGGTCGCTCGCTCTCGGCGGCTCCGGAGAGCCGGTGGAGTGGGTCGTCGAGATGACCCGATTCGACCAGAACGACCTGTTCGATCGGCTCGCGGCTCGCGGCGCTCTCGACCTCGCCCTGATGCGGCCGCTCGCCGGTGCCATCGCCGAGCTTCACGCCGGCGCCGAGCGCCGCGCCGACCACGGGGGCAGGGCCGGGATGTCGTGGGTGGTCGAGGGCAACGCGCAGGACTTTGCCGCGCGCGGCGGCGGCGTGCTCGATCCGATGCGGTGCGCGGAGTTGACCTCGGAATCGCGCCGCTGGATCGATCGTTTCGGCGAGCTGCTCGACTCGCGGCGCGCCGCGGGGTTCGTCCGCCAGTGCCACGGCGATCTCCATCTCCGCAACATCGTGCTGTTCGAGGGCCGCCCCACCTTGTTCGACGCCGTCGAGTTCAACGACGAGATCGCCTGCATCGACGTCTGGTACGACGTGGCGTTTCTGTTGATGGATCTCTGGAAACGCGGGTTGCCGCGCCACGCCAACGTGGTGTGGAACGCCTACCTGTTCGAGGCGGAGGATTTCGGCGGCCTGCCGCTGGTCCCGTTCTTCCTGTCGTGTCGCGCCGCGGTGAGAGCGAAGACGAGTCTGGTGGCGTCCCAGGTCCAGAGCCGGCCCGAGCGCCGCGCCCCACTCGAGCATGGGGCCCGTGAGTACCTCACGCTCGGACTCTCCCTGTTGCGTCCGCCGCCCCCGGTGCTGATCGCGATCGGCGGTTTCTCCGGCACCGGCAAGTCCGCGCTCGCGCGCGAGCTGGCGCCGCGGATCGGAGCTGCGCCCGGGGCGGTGGTGCTGCGCAGCGACCAGGCGCGCAAGCGCCTGCACGGCGTCGACGAGCTCGCTCGGCTCAGCTCCGAGGCTTACACGCTCGAAGCATCGCGGCGCGTCTACGACCTCCTGCGCGAGCGCTCGGCGCAAGCCATCGCGGCCGGCGTCGCGACGATCGCCGACGCCGTGTTCGCGCGACCCGAGGAGCGGGCCGCGATCGAGGAGGTGGCGGGTCGCGCCGGCGTCCCGTTCGTCGGATTGTGGCTGGAGGCGCCCGAGCCGGTTCTGCTCGAGCGGGTGCGCGCGCGTCAGCGGGACGCGTCCGATGCCGATGTCGCGGTGGTGCGGCAGCAGCTGGCACAGACCGTGGGTCACGTGAGCTGGCACCGGATCGATGCGGCCGCAGTCCTCGAAGTGGTCTCCGCGGAAGCGCTAGCGATGCTGCGGCGGCGCGGCGCGGCGCTCGAACACCAGCGATGACACGCGACGCGAGAGAATCAGGCCGATGAGCCAGCATCGCGCGCCCGATCAGAGCTTCCCGCGCGGCGTCAAGCTGCTGCACGATCCGGTGCGCAACAAGGGCACCGCTTTCACCGCGGCGGAGCGCGACGCGCTCGGGTTACGCGGTCTTCTGCCGCCGCGCCCGCAGTCCCAGGACCTGCAGGTCGCGCGGGTGCTCGAGAACCTCGCCGCCAAGAGCAACGACCTCGAACGCTACGTGTTCCTGATCGGGCTCCAGGACCGCAATGAACGGCTGTTCTAC
>DATAFT010000128.1:0-1742 GCA_036257295.1 Thermoanaerobaculia bacterium | reverse complement strand
TCGGTGTCGCGCATCGCGATCGCGCGGCAGTGCCCCTGCGAGCGGCGCTGCGCGTCGACCCAGGCGAGCGGCGAGTTCCAGGCGACGTCGATCTTCTTCTCGAGCAGGGCCGAGACCTGCAGCTCGTAATCGGCGTAGAGGGCGACGTCCATCGGGCAGCCGCGCGCTTCGAAGAAGTCGCGGATGATGTCCCAGATCACCGACACCTTGGGGTCGTACAGCACCGCGCCGACGACGACCGGGCGCAGAGTCGCGGTTGCCATCACAGCAGCTCCATGCCGCACAGCGCGCGGCCCACGAAGTCGTGGAGCACGTCGGTGGTGGGCGCCATCACCGCCGCCGCGCGGGCGTCGCGGAAGACGCGCTCGAGGCCGAGGCTCTTGGTGAATCCGGTGCCGCCGCAGGCGCGCAGCGCGGTGTCGGTGACCGCCAGCGCGCTCTCCGCCGCCGCCGCCTTGGACGCCAGCACGTGGAGCATCGTGGTCGGACCGGGCTGCTCGAGCGCGTCGAGCGTCGCCGCGAGATAGGCGCGCGCGCGATCCGTCTCGATGCGCATCTCGGCGAGGCGCGCCCGCTCGTTGGGCAGATCCGCGAGCTTCGTGCCGTTGTACTCGAACGCGCTTCCGGTGAGGTGCTGCTGCGTGATCGCGGTGGCGGCTTCGGCGATTCCGATCGAGATCGCGGCGCTCCCGACGTTGAAGATCGGCAGCACGGCGCCCAGCATCGTTCCCATGCCCTGGCCCGGTTCAGTGAGCGCGCGATTCGCCGGCAGCGAGACCTGGCGCAGCGTCATCGGCGCGCTGGCGTTGCCGCGCATGCCGAGCGCGTCCCAGGCTCCGGCGACGCCGACTCCGGCGTCGTCCCTGAGCACCAGGTAGAGCATCGAGTCGGTGGGTCCCTTGCCCTCGCTCCACCGGGTCGACACCACGTAGCCGTCGGCCTCGCCGGCCGAGGTCACGAACGACTTGCGGGCGTCGAGGACGACGTGATCGCCATCGCGTCGCTCCTGGCTCTGAAGCGCCCAGAAGTGACTGCGCGAGCCGAACTCGCTGAAGGCGAGCGTGGAGACGTGCGCGCCGCGCGCCGCCGCGCGCAACTGCTCGACAGGAGGCTGCTTCGACGCCTGATAGGCGGCGATCGCGGCCAGATGCATGTTGAAGCACATCGCGGTCGAGGCGCAGCGCTGCGCCACCTGGTCCAGGATGGCGCACACCACTCGAGGGCCCTGCGCCAGGCCACCGTGCTCCTTCGCGACAGTGAGCCCGAGCAGGCCGGCAGCGCCGAGCGCCTCCATCGAAGCGCGGGGATAGCGTCCTTCGGCGTCGGCGGGCGCGGCGTTCGGCTTGATCACGCGCTCCGCGATATCGGCCGCCAGGTCGACGATGGACTGCTGTCCCAGGTTCAATCGATACATCGACGTCGTCTCCTGGTCTCGGAAGGCGTTCTAGACCGTCACCGTCATCGCGACCTCGATCCGCACCGCGCCGCCCAGAGTTCGCATCAAGGGCGAGCGACGCATCGCTTCGTCCCACACCTCGCGCACCGCGTCCTCCGGCTCGAGGGTCGCCACGTGGACGCGGATTGCCACCCGCTCGAGGCCCGGGTGGCCCTCTTCGCCCACGACTCCGAGATGGGTGAGCGGGTTGTCGAGCGTCGCGTCCACGGTGGCTTCGATCTCGTCGATCGCCAGACGCCGCTGGCGCGCGAGGGTGCGGAAGCCCCCGATGAGGTCGCCGCCGAGC
>DATAFT010000258.1:0-4639 GCA_036257295.1 Thermoanaerobaculia bacterium | reverse complement strand
GGCTTCGACGCCCTGATCTACGGCCACTCGCACCGGCCCGAGATCCGGCGCGAGCGTGGGCTCCTCTACCTCAACCCGGGAAGCTGCGGACCGCGACGCTTCTCGCTTCCGGTCTCGATCGCGCTGCTCGACGCGACCGCGGACACCGAGCTCGAGGCGTCGATCGTCGAGTTGATCTAGCCGGCGCCGAAGTGCCGGATCGCGGCGCGCACCAACACGAACCACACCGCGATGGTCGAGATCAGATACAGATAGAAGCGGACCATCACGACGTTCAACGTGCAGTGCATGGCGCTGTGCAGCGCGCGGAACGCGAAGAACACCCACCCGGCCGCCACGTACGCGCCATCGACCTGGCCGGTGGCGAACAGGTAGAGCGAGAGCGCGTAGAAGAGCGTCGGGATCTCGAACAGGTTCTTGAGGTTGTCCGACGGATTGGAGACTGCGGGCGGCGACAACCGCGCCAGCTCGCCGGGAATCGCGAGCTGTCGCGGCGTCAGTCCGCTCGCGGTGATGAAGCGAATCCGACGCGCATACATGTAGACCCACACCACCAGCGTCAGCAGCATGGTGGCGAAGAACGGACCGAAGATCGCCGTCTGGTTCATCCCCCCTCCTCCTCAGAGTCCCGGATCGGTGGCCCGCGCATCGGGGTCGATCACCGGGTCGAAGATCTCGATCACCGCTCGCCGCGCCTCCTCCGCCAGCTCCTTGCGATCCGGCGACGCAACGGTGCGCGACGAGAAGCGCAGCGTCGCTTGGAACGAGCGCACGCCGAGTAGCTGTCGCGCATGCGGCGCGAACTGCGCGTCGCCCCACCAGCACATGGCGAGGTTCGCCGGGATCTCGCCGGGCGGCGTGCGATAGCCGATCGCCGCCACGTGTACCGGCATGCCGCGCCGCGCCGGATAGTCGAGCAGCGCGCTGCGGAACGCCGCCACCTCGTAGCCCTGCGTCGAGGTTCCTTCAGGGAAGAGGATCACGCCATACCCGGAGTCGAGCACCTCCTCGATCAGACCGTTGACGCGCACCACGTCGCGCCGCAGCTCGCGGTCGATGAACAACGTGCCCACCGTCCGCGACAACAGGCCGAACAACGGCCAGTGGCGGATCTCGAGCTTGGCGATGAAGAAGCCGTCGAGACACGACGCCAACACCAGGATGTCGACGTAGCTGAGGTGGTTCGATACCAGGAAGAACGGCGCCGGCGGCGGCTGGCCCTCGATGCGCAGCCGCCCGCCGAGGATGCGGATGCAGACTCGCGACCAAGCGTGGTAGAGCGCATTGCGGCCGCGCCGCCGCAGCGCGGGCACCGGCAGCAGCACCACCAGGTCGAGCAGCAATAGCAGATACGAGACCGCGGTGACGGCCCCGAGAAGAAGGATCCGGATCGGCTTTCTAAGCGCGCGCACGCGGCGACGCGTGCTCTCCCGCGGCGTCCGCGGCAAAGAAGCTGCGGAAGGTGCGGGGGTCGAGCGCGTTGGTATCGAGGAGCACGAAGTAGTCGATGGTCTTGAACTCGCGATCGATCGCGGGAGGACCGCAGACCAGGGCTCCGTAGCGCAGATAGGTGGCGAAGAGCTGCGGCACGCCCACTGGCTCGACCGGGGCGCCGCCCGCCGTCGCTTCCGCCGCGCACTCGAAGCCGGCGCGGGGGTCGACGCAAAGCTCGGGATGGAGCTTCCCCCCCGCCGCGAGTTGGCGATGGAGCGCGAGGCCGGCTCCGGGGTCCTGCGTCGACAGCGAGCAGCAGCCGAACAGATAGCGCTTCCCGAAGTGCATGACGTACCCGGCAAGGCCCTTCCACAGCAGGAAGAGGACGTGTCGATGGCGATGCTCGCGCGCGATGCAGGCGCGACCGACCTCGACCGAACCGGCGAGGATGTCGGTCGGCAGCGTGTCCAGCGTGAACTCGCCGGCCGAGTAGAAGCCCGACGAGCCCTGGGCCATCTCCCAGGTCTGCATGCGGTAGGTGCCGACGATCCGCCCGGCGGCGAGGTCTTCGACCAGCAGGTGATGACAGGCGCGATCGAAGGAGTCCTCGTCGCGACGGGTGAGGAACGAGGTCTCGAGCCCTTCGCCGAGCTCGAGGTTGAACACGTTGAAGCGCAGGTGGAGGATCTCGTCGAGCTCCTCCTGGGTGCGTGCGAACCGAAGCTCGTACCGTCCCTGACGAGCGCGCACCGGCGGCGCGTCCCGCAGGACCTGGAGCAGCCCGTGGGCAGCCTCGGTCAAGAGCCTCCGCCCTCCGTACACCGAGCCTTGCAGCCGGCTTACCGTTCCCCGAAAACGGCGTCACTATAGAACACACCCGATTGACGCAGGCGGTAAGATGAACGCCTCGGGCCGGCGGAATCGCGGCATCGCCGTCGCACCGAAGCGCTAAGCGCCGTTCACCAAAGAGAGATCCATGGATCCGCAGCCCAAGCCCCGACCCGAGCGCGCCGAGCGCTACCGCCCGCAGGAGATCGAGCCGCGGTGGCAGCGACGGTGGGCCGACGACCGCCTGTACGAGGCCTCGATCGATCCCGCGCGCAAGAAGATGTACTGCCTGACCATGCTGCCCTATCCATCGGGCGATCTCCACATCGGCCACTGGTACGCGATGACGCCGTCCGACGCCCGCGCGCGCTTCAAGCGCATGCAGGGCGCCAACGTGATGTTCCCGATCGGCTTCGACGCGTTCGGTCTTCCCGCCGAGAACGCGGCGATCAAGCGCAACGTCCACCCCAAGGAGTGGACGTACCACAACATCCAGGCGATGCGCCGGCAGCTCCGCACCATGGGCGCGATGTGGGACTGGCGCCGTGAAGCGGTGTCGTCCGATCCCGAGTACTACCGGTGGACGCAGTGGTTCTTCTTGAAGCTGTGGGAGCACGGTCTCGCCTACCGCAAGGAAGCGCCGGTCGACTTCTGCCCGAGCTGCAACACCACGCTCGCGCGCGAGCAGGTCCAAGGGGACGACCGCCACTGCGAGCGCTGCGACACGCCGGTGATCAAGAAGCGCCTGGCGCAGTGGTTCTTCCGCATCACCAACTTCGCCGATGCGCTGCTCGACTTTTCGAAGATCGACTGGCCCGAGCGCGTGCGCACGCTCCAGACCAACTGGATCGGTCGCAGCGAGGGCGCCGAGGTGGTGTTCAAGACAGAAGCGGGCCACCCGATCCCGATCTTCACCACGCGGCCCGACACGCTGTGGGGCGCCACCTTCATGGTGCTCGCGCCCGAGCACCCGCTGGTCGAGAAGGTGACCAGCGCGGAGCAACGGGCGGCGGTGAGCGAGTACGTCGAGCAGACCCTGCGCCAGTCGGACATCCAGCGCGAGGCGGCCGACAAGGAAAAGACCGGGGTCTGGACCGGAGGCTACGCCATCAACCCGGTCAACCAGGAGCGCATCCCGATCTGGATCGCCGACTACGTGCTGATGACCTACGGCACCGGCGCGATCATGGCGGTGCCGGCGCACGACCAGCGCGATTTCGAGTTCGCGCGCAGGTACGCCCTCACCGTGCGTCCGGTGATCGACACCGGCGAGCCGCTCGTCGGCGACGGCGCGGCGATGCCGGCAGCCACCGTCGAGCGCGGAACGATGATCGACTCCGGGCCGCTGACCGGCACGCCGGGCGAGCAGGCGATCGCGCGCACGGTGGCGTGGATCGAGCAGAACGCGCTGGGCAAGCGCGCCGTGAGCTATCGCCTCCACGACTGGCTGATCTCGCGCCAGCGCTACTGGGGCGCGCCGATCCCGATGATCCACTGCGCGATGTGCGGGCCGCAACCGGTGCCGGAGCCGACCCTGCCGGTGCTGCTGCCCGACGACATCGAGTGGAGGCCCACCGGCGAGAGCCCGCTCAAGTATCACCCGACCTGGAAGTACGTGGCCTGTCCGTCGTGCGGCGGCGGCGCCGAGCGCGAGACCGACACCATGGACACCTTCATGTGCTCGTCCTGGTACCACTACCGGTACCTGTCGCCGCACTGGAATGACGGGCCGTGGGATCCGCGCGAGCTCGAGTACTGGACGCCGGTCGACATCTACACCGGCGGCATCGAGCACGCCACCATGCACCTGATCTACACGCGCTTCTTCACCAAAGCGCTCCACCGCATGGGCCTCGTCCCGTTCGACGAGCCGATGCTGCAGCTTCGCAACCAGGGCACCATCCTGGGCGAGGACTCCGAAAAGATGTCGAAGTCGCGCGGCAACGTGGTGGCGCCCGACAAGCTGGTCGCCGCGTACGGCGCCGACGCGGTCCGCGCCTACTTGATGTTCTTCGCGCGCTGGGAGCAGGGCGGGCCGTGGTCATCGACGGGAATCGAGGGCGTGTCGCGTTGGCTGCAGCGAGTCTGGTCGCTGGTGGTCGACGAGGCGCCCGCCGCGACCGCCTCGCCCGAGGGCGAGCGCGCGCTGCGTCGTCGGCTGCACCAGACCATCCAACGCGTCACGCGTGACTTCGAGGGCTTCGAGTTCAACACCGTGATCTCGAGCCTGATGGAACTGACCAACGCGTTGATCGCGGCGCGGAGCGCCGGGCTGGGGACGAGCGCCGCCTTCGTCGAAGGCGTCGAGGCGTTGCTCTTGATGACCGCGCCGGTCGCGCCGCACCTGGCCGAGGAGCTGTGGGCGTTCCAGGGGAAG
>DATAFT010000198.1:0-7208 GCA_036257295.1 Thermoanaerobaculia bacterium | reverse complement strand
ACCGCGCCCGACGCTGCGCGGTCGGACTTCAAGTACGTGCGGGGAATGAGCGAGAGCGCGATGGCGCTCGAGGGTCCGCGCGGCCTGCCGCTGACCAAGCCGCCCTACGGACGCGTCACCGCGTTCGACATGACCAAAGGCGAGATCGCCTGGCAGATTCCTCACGGTGACGGCATCCGCCAGCAGCTCATCGACATGGGAATCCCGGACCCCGGTCCGGTCGGGAGTGGCAGCTCGACCGGCCCGCTGCTCACCAAGACGCTGCTCTTCTTCGGTCAGGGCAGCAGGACCAGCCGCGTCGAGAACTCGGCGTCGAAGCCGCTGTTCCGCGCGCTCGACAAGAGGACCGGTGCCACCGTGTACCAGATGGCGCTCAGGGCCGCGCCGAGCGGCACGCCGATGACCTACCTCGCGAACGGCAAGCAGTACATCGCGTTCGCGGTGGGCGGTGGTCCGGAGGCGGGGATCATGGCGCTGGCGTTGCCGTAGACTCGCTCCCAACATCGACTGCAGCTAGGAGGGGCTGCAGCAAGGAGGTTCGTCATGCGAGTGCCGATCGCTCTCCTGCTCGCCGCCCTCACCGTCGACGGCGCCGCCCTGGCGGCAAACCTGGTTCAGAACGCCGGCTTCGACGACGACATCGACGGTTGGAACGCGAATGCGGGCACCGCGATCCAGCACGCCGCACCGGATGAGCTCGGCTCTCCGGTCTCGGGCTCGATCGAGCTCAGCTCGACCGCTCCCGACCAGAGCACCCTCAGCGCCTTCCAGTGCATTGCAGTAGACGCCGGCACCACCTACGCGATCGGGGCCAGCGCGCGGATCGACGAAGGTCAGCCGGTCAACGCGGCCTTCGTCGAAGTCGACTGGCGCTCGCAACCGAACTGCACCGGCAGCGGCCTGACCGGTAACCCGGTCCTCCCCTACTTCATGCGCCTACAGGGCGCCTGGGGTACCACGCAACGATGGGAGGTCGCTCCGCCCGGAGCACAGAGCGCGCTTCTCAGGCTTCGCGGCAACAAGCTCGGCAATCCGCAAGTTCTGTTCCAAATCTCGTTCGACAACGTCTTCTTTCTGGAGGACCGAACCTGCGGGCCGTCGCCGACCACGCTGTGTCTCAACGACGGACGTTTCCGGGTGATCGTCGAGTTCGAGACCAACAAAGGCGAGGTCGGCCTGGGGCACGCGATCGTGCTCACCGACGACTCGGGTTACTTCTGGTTCTTCAACTCGGCGAACGTCGAGATCGTGGCCAAGCTGCTCGACGCCTGCGACACGCAGTTCGACACCTTCTGGTTCTTCGCCGCCGGCCTGACCAATGTCGAGACCACGATCCGGGTGCACGACACCAGGACCGACACCGGTAAGGTCTACGTCAATCCACAGGAGACTCCCTTCGCGCCGATCCAGGACACCGGCGCGTTCCATACCTGCCCGATGATCGGCGGCTGAAAGGCGCGGGCTACCGTCGCCGAGGTGAGAGGAGGTCCGCATGCGTCTCCCGATCGCGCTTTTCTTCGCCGTTCTCGCGAGCGGCGCTGCCGCCGACGCCGCCAACCTGATCGAGAACCCGCACTTCGACGACGACACCTCCGAATGGGGAGCTCTGCTCGGCTCGACGATCGCGCACGACGACGCCGACGAGCGAGGCTCGCTCCTGTCGGGCTCCATCGAAGTGACCGACGCCTTCGCCGGCAACAACTTGTTCGGCGCCTATCAATGTGTCCCGGTCGTCGCCGGGAAAACCTATGCCTACGGCGCGAGCGTGCGGATCCCGCAGGGTCAGCCTGTCGGGTCGGTCGTCGGCTCGGTCCTCATCAACGGCTGGAGCACGTCCCCCATTTGCAGCCCCATCGACATCTTCAACGTGCCGGCTGGCACTGCCCTCAATGTGTCGGTCAGAGGCGCCTGGGGGCCGACCCAGAACTGGGCCACCGCCCCGCCGGGGGCTCAGGCCGCGTATTTCTGGCTGCTAGGTTCATCGTCCTTCGATGGAGCGCGGCTCCTTTTCGACAACGTGTTCTTCCTCGAGGACGAGACCTGCGGTGCCTCCATCACGACGCTCTGCCTCAACGACGGCCGATTCCGTGTGGCCGTCGAGTGGGAGACCAACCAGGGACTGCAGGGCTTCGGCAAGGCCGTGGACCTCACCGACGACTCGGGGTACTTCTGGTTCTTCAATTCGGACAACATCGAGCTCGTCACCAAGCTTCTTGACGCCTGCCCGACCCAGTTCCACACTTATTGGTTCTTCGCCGCCGGCCTCACCAACGTGGAGACGGTCATCCGCGTCCACGACACGGGCACCGACACCGAACAGGTGTACACGAACCCGCAGGAGACTCCGTTCGCGCCGATCCAGGACACCAACGCGTTCGCGACCTGCCCCTAGACCTATGGGGACGGCAGATCGGCCGCCGTTTCGGGCTGACTCGCCTCGTCCTCGCGAAAGTTGGGCGGCAGGCGCTGATGGATTGCGCTCGCCGCGACCGCGGCGTGCCCCATCGCGACGCTGATCTGGTTGAGCCCGCTCACCACGTCGCCGATCGCGTAGAGACCATCGACCGAGGTCTGCTGCTTGGCGTCGACGACGAGCTCGCCCGCTTCATTCACGCGCGCGCCGAGGGCGGCCGCGAGCTGCGACTGCGCCGCTCCGCCGAGCACCGGGTAGACGGTGTCGAAGCAACGGCCGGGCTCGGCGCCGTCGAGCTCGACCGCGCAGGCTCCACCATCGCGAAACTCGAGCGCTCTCGCGACCGGTAGGACCTCGACGCCGGCGGCGCGAGCGAGCGCCGAGCATTCCTGCGACGGCGCGCCCGGCTCCGAGAGGATCACAGCCACCCGCCGCGAGAACGTGCGGAGGAATACGGCGTGCCGGATCGCTTCGTCGGCCGGACCGTATACCGCGATCCGCTCGTCGCTCGCCTCGTATCCGTCGCAGACGGCGCACAGTCGGATCGCTCCGGCGCCGATCGCTTCCTCCAACGCCTCCGGTCCACCCTCGAAGGCCGGCATCCGATCGACGATGCCGGTGGCGAGCACGACGAACCGCGCGTGGTGGGCCCGACCCTGCTCGTCGCGGGCGACGAAGCCCACGCGGTCGCGTTCGAGGGCGCAGATGCGAGCGGGCGTGATCGGCGCGCCGTACCCTTCCGCCTGCGTGCGTAACTTGGCGAGGAGGTCACTGCCAGACACGCCGAACGGAAAACCGGGGCAGTTGTGGGTTTGTGGAATCCAGCGAGCGCGGCTGGCGCCGGCATCGATCACTTCGATGCGCCGATGAAACCGCGTGAGGTAGGTCGCCGCGACCAGCCCACCGGGACCGGCGCCGACGATCAGGCAATCGACGAGCTCCGGGTCGACCATCACATGGATGGTAGACGATCGCGCTGAGAGGCACCGCCGTCGCAGCCCGCGGGTAGTACAGTGGGTACAGTCTCGGTCGATGTGCAACCTCCAACGACAGCCTCTGGAGTGAACATGACTCGTCGCTCGATCGTTCGCGTCGCCGTCGCCACCGCGATCGCCGGCCTCTCCTCGTACGTCGCCGCGCAGCCGACGGCCCAGGCCAGCCTCGACGCCGACTGGCCCTGGTGGGGCGGCCCGCGGTGGGACTGGAAACCGGCGACCCCCGACCTCGCCGAGACCTGGCCCGAGAGCGGCCCGCCGGTGATCTGGCGCCGCCCTCTCGGCGAGGGCTACTCGGCGATCTCGGTGCGCGACGGCAACCTCTACACCATGTCGCGCAACGGCGAGGAAGAGACCATCATCGGGATGGCAGCCGCCGACGGCAAGACGCTGTGGGAGTTCACCTATTCAGCGCCCACCGCCGGATTCCGGTTCGACCGCGGCGCCGGTCCCCACGCAACCCCGGCGGTGACTGCGGATCGCGTATTCGCCATCGGCTCGACCGCGAAGATGCACGCGCTCGATCGCGCCACCGGCGCCAAGCTGTGGGCGCACGACCTGATCGGAGAGCTCAAGGGCGGCGTGCGGCACCGCGGTTACTCGTCGAGCCCGATGATCCACGGCGACCTGGTGATCGCGATAGTGGGTGGCGAGGGAGGAACGGTGGTGGCGTTCAAGCAGTCCGACGGCGAGGTCGCCTGGCGCGGCGGCGCCGACGATTCGAGCTACTCCTCACCGTTTCTCATCGACCTGGGCGGAGATCGTCAGCTCGTGGTGTTCGCGGCGACGCGCATCATCGGGTTCGATCCCGACGATGGCAAGGAGCTCTGGAGCCACCCACACCCGACCAACAACGCGTTCAACATCTCGACGCCGTTGTGGTCCGCCGACGACGGCATCCTCTTCATGTCCTCGGCCTACGACGGAGGGGGTCGCGCCATCCAGCTCACCAAGAGCGGCGACGCCACCACCGTCAAGGAGCTCTGGTTCAGCAACCAGGTGCGCGTGCACTTCGGCACCGCGATCCGCATCGACGACACCGTCTACGCGTCGAGCGGCGACTTCGGGCCGGCGCCGATGACCGCGGTGGACGTCAAGACCGGTGAGGTGCTGTGGCGCGACCGCACGTTCGCCAAGCACTCGCTGCTCGGAGCCTCCGGCAAGCTGGTGCTGCTGGACGAAGACGGCGTGCTCGCGCTGGTCGAGGCGAACCGACAAGGAATGACGGTCAAGACGCGCGCACAGGTCTTCAACAGCCTGTCGTGGACGGTGCCGACGCTGGTGGGGACGCGGCTCTACTTGCGCAACCGCGAGGAAATAGTCGCCATGGATCTCGGCGCGCCGTCGGCCGCGCCGTCCGGCTAGCTACCCGCCTCGTCCTTGGGCAGGATCCACTCGCCGGGCGGCGTCTGGCCTTCGTAGAGCCGCTGCTGAAACCGCTGCATCCCATGCAGCCAACGGTCGACGTCGGTGGCCTTGCGCCGGACGTACTCGCCGACCTGCGGGTGAGGCAGCACCCAGAACCGCTCGCGATCGATCGCCTCCATCACCGAGTCGGCCACCTGCTCCGGCGAGAGCACGCCGTCGCCGCTGGCCACGCCGGGCGTCGTGCCCATGCGGTCGCGTTGTGGGCTGTTGGCGCGGATGTTGGTCGCCACCGCCTGCGGGCAGAGCACTGAAACCCGGATGCCCTGTGCGCCGTGGGTGATCGCCAACCACTCCGCCAGCGCGACCGCGGCGTGCTTGGTCACGGCGTACGAGACCGAGCCGATCTGCGACAGCAGGCCGGCGGCTGACGCGGTCGACAGCAGATAGCCCTCGCCGCGCTTGATCATCTGCGGCAGCACCGCGCGCGACGCGTAGACGTGGGCCATCACGTGGACCTCCCACATCCGCTGAAACTCCTCGTTGGGCGCCTCGAGGCCGCCCACCGAGCCGTAGCCGGCGTTCGAAAAGAACAGATCGATTGAGCCCTGTTCCCGCTGCACGCGGTCGACCAGCGCGCGCACCGATCCCTCGTGTGCGACGTCGAGGCCGATGCCGGTGCCACCGATCTTCTCCGCGACCGCGCGCGCGCCTTTCTCGTCGCGGTCGGCGACCACGACATGGCGTGCCCCGTCGCTCTTGAACCTCTCGGCCACCGCCCGACCGATGCCGCTGGCTCCCCCGGTGACGATCGCCACTCGATCTTGGATCTTCATAGCGAGGAGTCTAGTCCAAGGCGCCGGCGATTCTTCGCAGGAATGGAATATGGTCGGACCTTCTCGTGTCGAACCCTGAACGCCGGCCGGCAGTACCCGGCCTCTACTCCATCGACGCCGGCGGGACGCCGTCGCTCCCGGCCCGTCGCTGCGCCGACTGCGGCTACGTGTTCTTCCCACCCCACGCCTTCGGCTGCGAGGCCTGCGGCGCGCTGCCGGAGCGAACCGAGCCGACCGAGCTCGCGGCGGTAGGCGTCCTTCGCTCGTTCGCGACGGTGCACCGTCACGCCGGCACCGGCATCGAGGCGCCGTTCGTCGTCGGCGAGATCGCGCTCGACGCCGGACCGATGGTGAGGGCGGTCATCGCCGGCGAACAACCGTTTCGGATCGGCGACCGTGTGCGCGCCTTCCTGTGGACGGCGCCGGCGCCGAGCGCGAGCGGCGACCGGGAAGAGAGGGTCGAGCTGCGCTTCGAGCCGGAGCCACGGACCGGAGCCGATTGATGGCTCGAACACTGCGCGATCTGCGGCCGGTCTACGTGGTCGGCATCGGCCTTCACCGCTACCAGCCGGCGAGCGAGACGCCCTACGTCGTGCTGGGTCTCACCGCGGTGCGCGAGGCCCTCGCCGACGCCGGCGTGCGCTGGCGGGACGTCGAATCGGTCTACACCGGCAGCGCGCTGCTCGGCATGGCGTCGAGCCGAGTCATGCTGCGGCACCTCGGAGCGAGCGGCATCTCGATGTGCCAGGTCGAGAACGCGTCGGCCTCGGGCTCGACGGCGTTTCGGCTGGCCTGCCTGGAAGTAGCCGGCGGCACCAGCGATCTGGTGTTGGCGATCGGCATCGACCAGCCTGCGGCGGTGGCGATGGCGCCGCGCAAGACCGGCATCCGCGGGCTGGCCGACGACAAGATCGTGCCGGCCACCCACTTCGCGCTGCTCGCCGCGCGCTATATGGCGCAGCACGGCATCACCGCGGAGGAGATCGGGGCGGTGGCGGTCAAGAACCATCGCAACGGAGCCAGGAACCCTTACGCGCAGCGGCAGAAGGAGCGCAGCCTGGAGGAGGTGATGGCGCCGCCCGCGATCTCGGGAAGCCTCACGCGCCTCCAGTGCTGTCCGATCGGCGAAGGCGCGGCCGCGATCCTGGTCGCCTCCGAGGACGCCATCGCTCGGTTGGGGATCGATCGCTCGCGAGCGGTGCAAGTGCTCGCTTCGGTGCAACGCACCGAGCGCGTCTATCGCGACGCGCCCAACTTCGACGCCGAGCTCACGCGCGAGACGGTCGAGCAGGCGTACGCGGAAGCGGGGGTCGAGCCCAACGATCTCGATGTGATCGAGCTGCACGACGCGTTCACCATCGAAGAGCTGCTCTACCTGGAAGCGATGAGCGTGTGCGAGCCGGGTCGTGCCGTCGCGGCGCTGCTCGCGGGCGACCTCGACATCGGCGGCCGCGTCGCGGTCAGCCCGTCCGGCGGACTGCTCGCGATGGGGCATCCGATCGGACCCACCGGCGCCGGCCAGGTGGCAGAGATCACACGACAGCTACGCGGCGAGGCCGGTCCGCGCCAGCACACCGGCGCGCGCACCGGCCTCGCGCA
>DATAFT010000082.1:0-10334 GCA_036257295.1 Thermoanaerobaculia bacterium | reverse complement strand
ATCGAGAAGCTGAAGTCCTTGAGCTACCTGTGAACGACGCACGCTCCGGATTGCCGCGACGCTCGATGCCCGCTGCGCTGCTCTCGTTCCCGCTGGCGATCTTGGCGCTGCTCGCGCTCGGATGCGCGGGCAAGCCGCGGGTCGGCGCGGTCGACCTCGCGGTGGCCCCCAATCCCGAAGCACCGCTCACCGCGCGACTGCGCTTCACCACCGACCGGCCGGCGCGCACGCGCCTGGTGATCGACGACGGCGAGCGGCGCACCGAGGCGCTGGCGGAGAAGGACTACGCCACCGATCACGAGGTGATGGTGCTCGGGCTGCGAGCGGGCCGGCGGCATCGCGTCGCGATCTCGGTCGAGGACGAAGCGGGAAACGTCGGCACGGCGCCCGCAGTCGAGGTTGCGACGGCGCCGCTTCCCGCCGACTTTCCGGAAGTGGAGGTGCTCACCCGCGACGCGGAGCGGATGGAGCCCGGCGTCACGGTGCTCTCGCTCATTCGCTGGTCGGGCGTGAAGCCCGACGCCAAGTGGGGCGCTCTGGTCGCCTACGACGCCGAAGGGGACGTGGTCTGGTACTACAAGGGCGCCGACTTCCTCGACGAAGCCCGCCCGCTTCCCAACGGCCATCTGCTCACGCTCTACAGCGATGAAGGCCAGATGCTCGAGATGGACATGTTGGGAACGATCGCGCGCCGCTGGCACACGACCGGCATTCCAAAGGAAGGCGTGCCCTCGACCAGCATCGCGGTCGACGCCGACACCTTCCATCACGACGTCTGCCGAACGCCTTCCGGAAACCTGCTCGTGCTTTCGAGCGAGGTGCGACGATTCGACGACTATCCGAGCAGCGAGACCGATCCGCGCGCGCCGCGCCGGCCGACCAACGTCGTCGGCGACGTGCTGCTCGAGCTCACCCCCGAAGGGAAGGTGGTCGGCCGTCATCGGTTCTTGGATCTGCTCGATCCGTACCTCCTCGGCTACGACTCGCTCGACACCGGGTTCTGGCTCGAGGTGTACGACCAGTACGAGGACGATCCAGTTCATGACTGGGCTCACGCCAACTCGCTCCACTGCGAGAGCGATGATCGAGCGCTGGTCTCCTTCAACCACCTGAGCGCCCTGGTGGCGCTCGACCTGCGCAAGGGCGCCATCGAGTGGCTGTTCTCGGAGCCGACCGGTTGGAAGGAGCCCTGGTCATCGAAGCTGCTCGCCGCGGGCGAAGGCTTCGAATGGCCCTACTACTTTCATGCAGTGACGCGGACGCGACGCGGAACGCTGCTCCTGTTCGACAACGGGATCGCGCGCGCGCGTCCGTTCCGCCCGCGGGTTCCCGCCGCCGAGGCCTGGAGCCGCGCCGTCGAGCTCGACGTCGACGAGCAGGCCCGGACCGTGTCCCAGGTTTGGTCCTACGGCGGTCCCGGCGCCGACCGCTTCCTCACGCCGTTCCTCTCCGAGGCCGACGAGCTCCCCACCACCGGCAACATTCTGATCACCGACGGCGGACACGTGCGCGGGGCCGATGGCGCCGACACCGACGAGGTCGCCGGCGGCCATCACTGGGGGCGTGTGCTCGAAGTGACTCATAGCGAGCCGCCGGAGAAAGTGTGGGAGCTGCGGATCGACAACCCGGACTCGGGGTGGGCGATCTACCGCGGCGAGCGGCTGCCGAGCCTCTATCCGTCGGAATGGTAGGGACGGAGCCGGGTCACGACGCCGCGACGGTATCGTTCACGACCGCCGCCTTGACCCGACTCGGCAGCTCGCGAGAGAGGACATCCGCGGCGCGTCCGACCATCTCGTCGACGATGACGCGCGCCGGCCGGATCTCGTGCATTAGCCCCGCCGTCTGTCCGGCCGCGTTCATGAGCAGATCCTCGCGGCCCGCCTGGCGCACCGAGTAGAGCAGGTCGCGAACCAGGAGGCCCTGGAGGCCCATCGGCAGCGCCTGGATCCCGCTCTCTTCCCACGCTTCGATCAACGGGTTGGTGATGTTGCGCATGGTCTTGCCGCTGTAGAGGCGCGTGACCACGGTGTCTTCGGCGGCGGCGTCGAGGATGCGCTGCTTCTGCAGCGACGGTTGGTTGGCTTCCTCGGCGACCAGGAACGCGGTGCCGCACCAGGCGCCGATCGCTCCCAGCGTGAGCACGGCGGCGAGCGCTCGGCCGTCGGCGACGCCGCCCGCCGCGACCACCGGGATCGGCGCCACCGCGTCGATCACCTGCGGCAGCAGCGCCAGCGTCGCGATGCGTCCGGTGTGGCCGCCAGCCTCGGTTCCCTGCGCCACGATCACGTCGACGCCGTCCTTGGCCACACGCCGCGCGCCGCGCACGTTGCCGACCAGCGCGATCACCTTGGCGCCGTTGGCGTGGAGATCGTGGACCCAGGGTCCAGGGCTGCCTAGACCGGAGGCGAGCACCGGCACCTTTTCGTCGAGCACGACCTCCATCTGCGATCCGACGTAGCTCTTGCCGGGCGGCACCTCGAGGCGTCGCGGCTCGCGAGGATCCTCCTTCCACTCGATCCCCAGGCTCGCCGCGATGCGCTGCAGCGCATCGCGGGTCGCGGGCGGCACCAGCTCGCGTCCCGGCATGCGCTCGTTGCCGCGCACCGGCTGCATGAAGTTCTCGGAGAACAGCAGATCGACGCCGAACGGCTTGTCGGTGCGCGCGCGCACGGCGCGGATCTCGGCGCGCAACTCGTCGGGCGCGTAGGCAACGCCGCCGATGACGCCCAGCCCTCCCGCGTTCGAGACCGCGGCGGCGAGCTGGCTCGTCGCCACGGGACCCATGACGCCACCCGCCACCGGTCCCATGCCGGCGAGGATGACCGGGTACTCGATGCCGAGCAGGTCGCAGAGCGGCGTGTGCAGGACGGTGTTGCCCATTCTCGTGCTCCTCGGAGAATCCGTATCCGCGCGATCGAAGGTGGAGGCGGCCGGACCTCGCAGCATAACGCAGCGCGATAGGCAGCTTCGGCCGCGTAGGGGAGCAGCTCGTCTGCTCCCCCTCAGGGCGATGCATGCGACTCAGCGCGGATGAATGGGTTTGGCTTGGTCGCGCGCTGGCGCGCTCTGGTCGGGCCGGAGCGGTTGGGCCTGCTCGGGTTTCCTTCCAGGGAACGGTCCTGGCGTTCGCGGCGGCGATCCCGCCCGACGCGCCCGTCGCGCTCGACCGATCGTCAGCGCGATCACCAACACGCCGAAGACCACCGAGATCGCGGTCTCGACTCCCGGCACCACCATCGGCCACTGCTCGACTCCCACCGACGCTGCCCACTCGCTCCACCGCGCCGCCAGCTCCTCGACGCGCTCGGATTGCGACGGCGCCAGATCGTCGGTCTCGAAACGATCGTGGGCGAGATCGTAGAGCTCCCAACCGAACGGCCAGCGCGACACCAGTTTCCGGTCGCCGTCGGCGATCGCGCGGTTGCCCTCGTGCTCCCAGTAGAGCGTGCGCGGCGTCGCCGGCTCGCCCCGCAGGAGCGGCCAGAGACTCGTTCCGCGAAGCTCGGGGCCCTCGGCGCTCCCGCCGATCGGCGGCCCGGTACCGCCGCGCGCGATTTCGTCGAGGGTCGGCACCAGGTCGACGACGTGAGCCGGCGCCTCGACGATCGCGCCGGCGCGAGCGGCGAGCTGGGCGGGCCAGTGCACGAAGAAGGGAACCGCGATCCCCCCTTCGTGCGTCCAGTGCTTGTAGCGGCGAAGCGGCGTGTTGGAGAGATGGGCCCACCCGCGGCCGTAAGTGGTGTAGGTGTCGACCGGTCCGGGCACCACGTCGGGGCGATCGCCGAAGCGCACCGCGCGCCCGTCGGCCGTTTGCGGCGGGATCTTCACCACCAGCGGAGCGAACACGTAGAGCCAGCGGAACTCCTCGCCGCAGGCGCCGTTGTCGGACAGGAAGATCACGAGCGTGTCGTCGAGCGCGGCGGCGCTCTCGAGCGCGGCGATCACGCGTCCGGCCGCGCGATCCATCGCCGTGACCATCGCGGCGTAGACCTCCATCCGGCGGACCTGCCACTCGCGGTCGGGGGTCTCGTCCCACGCGGCGACGGAGGCATCGCGAGGTGGCAGCACGGCGTCGTCGGACACGATCCCGAGCTCGCGCTCGCGCTCGAAACGCGCGGCGCGCAGCTCGTCCCACCCCGCGTCGAATCGTCCGCGGTAGTGCTCGATGTCCGCCGGCTGCGCCTGGAGCGGCCAGTGCGGAGCGGTGAACGCGAGATAGAGGAAGAACGGCTGATCGGGCGACGTCGTCAGGTGACGCGTGACCAACGATGCGGCGCGATCGCCGAAGACGTCGGTGAGATAGGGGGCGCTGGGCGCGCTCGCCGAAGCGGTCGTGCGGGCGGCCGGCGGCCACTCGGCGCGCTCGTTGCCGTCGTAGACCTCGGCTGGCTCGAAGTAGCTGCCCGATCCGTCCAGCGTCCCGTAGAAGGCGTCGAACCCGCGCTGCAGCGGCCACGACGATGGCGGCGGCGCTGCGACCGCGCTCTCGACCGCCGTCGGATCGATCCGCTCCGGAGACAAGTGCCACTTGCCCACCATGTAGTTGGCGTAACCGCGCTCCCGCAGCCGCTCGGCGAGCGTGGGCACCGAATCGTGGATCGCGCCGCGATACGCGGGCCGTCCCCAGTCACGATCGAGGAACGCGACGCCGGCCTCGTGCGACCACACCCCGGTCAGCAGCGACGCGCGCGTCGGACTGCAGCGCGGTGTGGCGTAGAAGCGGTTGAAGCGGATGCCGGCGAGCGCGAGGCGATCCAGAGTCGGAGTGTCGATCTCGCCTCCATAGCTGCCGAGGTCCGAGTAGCCGAGGTCGTCGGCGACGATGACCACGATGTTGGGCGGCCGCGCATGAGACGCGCGGGGAGCGGCCGCGACCGCCAGCAGGAGGAGCGCGGCGGCCACTCCCATCCCGCGGCGCACCGTGACGACCTGCTAGGGGGAGAACGCGGCGGGCGCGAGCTGGCCGAGGTGCCGGTGGCACATCTCGCAGCTCGACACGCCGCGCTCGCGCGCCGCCGGATCGAGTGTCGTGTCGACCCAGCGCAGGAAGGTGCGGTAGTTCTCGAACACCGTCGCCGGAGCGGTACCGGCCCCACCGAGATGGAAGTGCGGCGCGTCGATCTCGGCGGCGAACGGGCAGGCGTGGAAGCGTCCCTTGGTGGTGAGGACGGGAAAGCACCGCACGCACCCGGTGCTCATGCCGTGGTACTCGGCCTCGCGGTCGCGATCGAACGCCTCCTCGGCGCCGCCGCCGGCGTGGAAGAGGACTTTGTAGCCCTTGAACAACCGCCCCGGATGCGCCGCCGCCCACGATTCGAGCTTCTGCTTCGCTGGAGCCGGCAGCGGCTCGGCGTCACGGCCGTGGAAGATCGAGTAGTTGAGAACGGCTTCCGTGCGCGGATCGGACTCGAGGATCGCGATCAGCTTCTCGGCCTGCACGCCGTTGGAGAACACGGTGACTAGACCGACGAAGCCGCGATCGCGGCAGTAGCGGATCGCTTCTACGATCTCCGGCGTGTGCAGCGTCGGCTCGCCGCCGTAGAACTTGAGGTTGCCGTCGGCGGCGAGAGCGGCGAGCGCCTGCTCGAGCACCGTCGGTGAATAAGGCTGATACCAGCCGTCGGGTGAGCCGTGGATGGTGCACCACGAGCAAGCTCGATTGCAGAAGTTCCCTTCGTAGAGGTGCAGCTCGCGCAGGTCGGGGTCGTTCGGCGAGTAGTGCTCGACCGGCTCGTGGAACACGATGGGGCCGATGTGGGGATCTCGGTGGATGTCGTTGAGGCCCCAGTCGTAGACGTTGTAGACCACCTCGTAGCCTTCGATGGTCTCGAGCGCGAGCCCGGCGTGGTCGGCGATGAACTGCAGCACCCCCCGACGGTAGTCCTCTCGCGTGCCGTGCGCCGCGAAGTCTTCCGCGTACATCTTGAAGATGCGAGAGACGTGGATGCGGCGCGCGCCGTGGTCGACCCGGCAGTTCCACTCGCTTTCGAGGAAGGTCTGGGTGGCGCGCCGCAGCGTCTCTTGGATCCCTTCACCGCGGTAGGCCTCGGGCCGCACCGGCGGGCAGCCGTTCGATCCGCAGTTGATCGCGAAGTGGATGCGCGGCTCGTGGAACCCGGCGCGCAGGATGGTGTGCTCGACGTCGTCTAGGCTAACGGCGCGCCCGCCGGCGGTGTGCCGGCGTTGCTGGAAGAAGCGCCCGTCGCGCGTCTTCCACACCGAGCTGATCGGGTACTCCGCCGCGATCGCCGCGAGGGTGAACGCGTTGTAGGCGTTGATCCAGTAGGCGAGCGCGTCGTCGCTCGAGGGGAAGAGCTCGGGACGGTTGTCCGGGCTCGCCGCCGCGAGCTGCGCCGTGAACTGGTCGAGCAGGACGCGCTGCTCGAGCAGCCGATCGTAGTCGATGCGGCCGTCGGTGCTCGTCACCTCGCGCAGCAGGCGGTCCCAGGTGTCGTAGCTCCAAGGCGCGGTCGACATTCAGCCTCGGGGATCGATCGAGAGCATGGTGGTCGCGGTATGCCCGCTGGTGCGATCGCGCACGCCGATGCCGACCTGCTGCGGCTCGGCGTCGAGCAGCAGGCGGATGTTCGCTTCGCCGTTGGCCGCGGTCGTCAACTGCTCGTCGGTGAGGCGCAGCCGCAGCTCCATCGCCTGCGCCGGTCTGGTGTTGCCCTTGGCGTCCTTGGTCACCACGGTGAGCGACAGGTTGGCGACGTGGGTCTTGCCGTCCGGCACCAGGCCGAGCGATCCCACCGGAACCAGGATCTGGATCGGTACGATGAACTTCTTGTCCTGGGGCGTCGGTATGCCGGGGATCGCCTGCACCGTCATGTCCCCCATCGGCGCGCCGAGGATGAGCGTGGTGACGGTCTGCTCCGACAGGCGCGCCTCCCACGGCTTGTCGACGTAGGCGCGCTGGTGGCTGACCTTGAGGCCCGGCTGTCGCACGCGGACCTCGATCTGGTGCCGGCGACCCTCGCGATCGTGCGGCGCCTGGAACCCGAGCGAGTAGTAGTTGTCGAGGCTCGCGCGCAGGTCCTCGAAGAAGGCGTCGTAGTCGCGGGTATTGGCCAGCACCGCGCCCCCGGTTTCGTCGGCGAGGAGCCGGAGCGTGCTCTGGCGGTTCTGCTCGCCGAGGATGTCGAGCCGCGGGTCCCACACCGGCCGATAACCGGACGCCCCCGCCGATCCGATGTCTCGCATCGAGAACTCGGCCGACCCTCCCAGGGTATCGGTCTGCCCGCTGGCGTCGATGGCGAAGAACACGACACCGGCGGTCTGCGCGTTCTTGGCGAACTCGGTGAACTCCTTGGTCAGGTCGTACTCCTCGATGGTCGCCTGCGGCGGATCGAGCGGCACGTCGAACTCGAGCGCCTCGCTGATCTCGTTGAACCGGTCGTAGTGGGCGAGGAAGAGCGTCTCGGCCGCTCGCATCTCGAGACCGTCCGAAAGGTAGAGCAATGACTTGGGCTCCGGCAGCCCGGCCATCGAGCCCACCAGGTAACGCAGCACGCCGAGCGTGTTGAGGGTGCGCTGGCGCGTCTCGCGCGCATGGTTGTCGATGCGCTGCAGGATCTGTCGCGACTCGCTCTCGACCCGCATGCGCGCCGAGGCGTTGCCGAACGCGTCGGTGTTCTGGCTGAACGGCACCAGGTTCGCCGCCTGCAAGTCACGGATCACGAGACGCCGCTCGGCGAGGATCTCGGGTCCGTCGGACGGAGAGCGCTCGAGCTTGTCGATCGCCGCTACCACGTCGGCGTTGGAGTCGGTGAACGGCTGCACCACCTCGTAGTCGTTGTGGAAGCTCACCACCATGATGCGGTCGCCGGGCCCGGTGCGGTCGTGGAGGAAGTTGCGCAGGCCGCGGAAGACGAGCTGGCGGTTGCGGGGATGGATGTTGGCGTTGTCGACGAAGATCGTGACGTGACGCACCGGCGGCGCCTGCGCTTCCGGTGCGCTCGGCGCCGGTTCGCTCGCGGGCGGTAGCGCCGGGGCCTGCGATCTGGCGCTCGCCTCACGCTCACTGCGCAGGCGCTCGTAATCGGTCGAGGAGGAGATCTCGTAGAAGTTCGCGATCTCGACCGGCTTGCCGTCTTCGAGGATCTCGAAGTCACCGCGGCCGAGCCCCTTCGCGGGTCGCCCGTCCTTGTCGGTAACTCGCACCGTGAGGTTGACGATGTTGACGTCGATGACCTCGCGGAAACTAGTGTCCGGGCTCGACGGAGGAGCGGTCGCCGGCGGCTGCGACCCTACCGGGGTGGTCACAGCGACCAACAGACAGACGCCGAGACCGGCGGCCAGATGGTAGCGACTCTCGCTCATGGCGTTTCCTCTCGGCCCATCGGGCATTCTATGGTTTGGGCTGGCCCATGCCCGGTTGGGGTGGGGGGGCTGCGCGCCATCGCCGTAGGGCCTCGAAGGTCTCGAGCGCCGCTTCGGCTCCAGGCAGCGCTCGTAGGTCGGCCAGCATCGCGTCCAGAGCGGCGGGCTCCGGGAGCATCACTTCGATGCGGTCGAGCGCGCGTTCGAAGGTCGCCGTGGCGGCGTCGAGCTCGCCCGCCCGGTGCTCGACCACGCCCAAGAGCAGGGCACCGCGGGGATCGCGCGGCTCGAGCGCGATGAATCGCTCGAGCTCCGATCGCGCTTCGGCGGGCCGATCGCGCGCCTGCAGGACGAGACCGAGCTTGTAGTGCGTCTCGGGGATCTCCGGTCCCACCCCGAGGCTCGACCGGTAGGCGAGCTCGGCGTCGGCGAGCGCGCCGCTCGACGCCAGCACGTTGCCGAAGAAGAGATACTCAGCCGCTCGCCACGGCCGGAGCTCGCGGGAGCGCGCGAGCGAGCTCTGCGCCCCGGCGTAGTCGCGCTGGAGATGCTGCGCGAGCCCGAGGAAGAAATGCGCATCGGGAGACGACGGGTCCTGCTCGACCGCTCGACTCAACATCACCGCGGCCTCCTGCGAGTGGCCCCGCTCGAGTAGCGACTGTCCCGCTCCGACCAGCGCCGGGACGTGCGCCGGATCTCGCTCGATCGCGCGCTGGAAGGCGGCGTCGGCGCCGTCCAGGTCGCGCTGGAGCAGCAGGTAGCGGCCGAGGCTGACCAGGTCTTCAGCACCGGCTCCTTCGGCGGCCGCGCGGTGGCGCAACAGCTCGGACCGGCCGCGCCGCGACTCGAGCTCGGCGTGACGTCCCAGGAAGCGCCGAGCCTCCTCTTCGCGCCCGAGGCTCTGCAGCGTGCGGCCGAGATCGAAGAGGGTGCCGGGGTGATCGGAGGCGGCGGCCAGGGCGCTTCGAAATGCCTTCTCGGCGGCCGCGAGGTCCCCACGTTCTCGCTGCATGAGCCCGATCTGGTGCCATGCGTCGGCAGCCGCGGAACCGGTCGAGCTCTCGGCTGCCCGCCGGAGTAGCGGTTCGGCGACATCCCATTCGCGCGCCTGCGCCAGGTTGCGACCGAGCAGATAGGAAGCTCTTGCGCTCGAAGAATCGAGCTCGAGCGCGGCGCGCAAGGCGCGGTTGGCGTCCTCGAGCTCGCCCAGCTCGGTGAGCACCGCGCCCAACCGGACCAGACTGTCGAGGTGCAGCGGGGCGCGCTCGACCTCGGCCGCGAGATGGTCGGCGGCTCGCCGGTGCTCACCCTGCTGCGCCAATGCCGCTCCGGCGACGTAGTGCAGACCCCCCGCGTCCGGATGCCGGTCGAGATACGCCTCGGCGACGGCAATGGCCTGGTCGAGCCGGCCGCCGGCGAAGTGCGCCTCGGCCTCGGCCAGCGCCGTCCGGTTCCCCTCGTCGAGCTCGGGCATGCTCGGTCGGAGGCGTGGCCACAGGACGATGGTCACGATCGCCGCAATGGCGAGCGCGGCCAGCGCCACGGCTACGGTCGTCACCGGACGGCGCGCTCGCCGCGTTCGCCCGGACGATCCCCGGCGCTCCTTGGCGCGCGTCGTCAAACGTCAGGGTTTGGCGGCCATCTGCTCGAGGTGCGTCACGAACTCGCGCGCCTCGGCGGCCTTTTCGTGCTGCGGCGCGAGCTCCAGGAACTTCTGGAAGCGCTCGAGAGCCGCCGCATGCTGTTCCTGGTTGAGCTTCACCAGACCCGAGAAGTAGTAGGCCTCGGCGCGCTCGGGATGCTGCGCCAGCACCCGATCGAAGATCGCGCCCGCCTCCTCCAGCTTGCCTTCGTTGTAGCGCATGATCCCGAGGTTGAGCTGGGTCGAGGCGTCGAGACTCTGCTCGTCGGGCAACCGGGCCAGGTACTGCTTCGCCTCCTCGTCGCGGCCCTGGGCCGCCAGCACAGCGACCATCAGGCGTAACGCGGTCTCGTTCTTGGGGTCGAGA
>DATAFT010000262.1:0-1560 GCA_036257295.1 Thermoanaerobaculia bacterium | reverse complement strand
AGGAAGTCGTTGATGTCGATCGCGGCGCGCGAGATCGCGATCAACCGCTCGACCACGACGACGAGGCCGGCGACGGCCAGCACGAGGAGGGCCCACAGGGTGACGCCTCCCATCTTCAGGTAGCTCGCGATCTCCACCGTGCCCTCCGTTTCTCGGCGGCGCGCCGTCCTCGGCGCGAACAACAAGCTAGCGTAGCGCTGCGCGCGCCGTCCTCGGCGCCGACAACAAGCTGGCGGAGCGAATGGTAAAACACCACTCGCGGAGCTAGCCGGCGCGCAACCGATCGATCTTGTAGCGGCGCGCGCAGCAGAGAGCCACCGCGATCGCGTCCGTGGTGTCGGCCGCCCGGCCGTCGTCGCCCAGCCGCAGGAGCAAGCGCACCATGCGCGCCACCTCCTTCTTGTCGGCGCGCCCATTGCCGGCGATCGCCGTCTTCACTTCGGCCGGCGAGTACTCGGCGACGGCGAGGCCGCGCAGGGCGATCGCCGCCAGGATCGCGCCGCGCGCCTGGGCGAGGACGATCAACGATCTCGGGTTCATGCCGTAGTAGGGCGCCTCGACCGCCGCGGCGTCGGGGCGGTGACGCTCGATCAACTCGCCGATCTCGCGCTGCAGATAGGCCAGTCGCTCGGGCAGCTCGACAGAACCACGCACTTCGAGCACGCCGTCGGCGACCAATCGCTGCTGGTCGCCCTGCCAGCGCAGCACACCCCAGCCGGTGTGCCGGCTGCCGGGATCGATGCCGAGGATGAGCACCGGAACTGGTCCGAGGCGCAGGGCCCGTCCGGCCCGACGCTGGGATCGAGGGCGCCGCCGCTGTGACCGCGCCGCAGTGTAGCGCACGCCCCGGCGGTCTGTTGCAGCGGTCGCGGAGCCCCACGATCCTCGCGCGGCCCGCGGTGGCGCGCCGCGGACGGCGCGGACGCGCTAAGCTTCGCGCCCCCATGGCGTGGTTCCGTCGCAAGAAAGGACCGGGCAAAGGACCTGCGGAGGGCTCGCGACGGCAGGTGCCCGAGGGCCTCTGGGTCAAGTGCGAGGCCTGCAAGGAGATCGTCTACTCCAAGGATCTCGATCGCAACGCCGGCGTCTGCCCGAAGTGCGACTTCCACTTCCGGATCGACGCTCCCACCCGCATCCGACTATTGCTGGATGAAGAGCCCGCGGGTGATCTCTTCCCGCGCATCCTGCCTGCCGACCCGCTCCGCTTCGTCGACAGCCAGCCCTACCGCGACCGCCTGCGAGCGCACCGCGACCGCCTCGGCGTCGACGAGGCCGCGGTGGTGGTCGAAGGTCCGCTCGAAGGGCACGGGATCGTGCTGGCGGTGATGGACTTCCGCTTCATGGGCGGCTCCATGGGCGCGGTGGTGGGCGAGAAGATCACCCGTGGCGTCGAGCGCGCGCTCGAGCGACGGCTGCCCTTGGTGGTGGTGTCGGCGTCGGGCGGGGCGCGCATGCAGGAGGGCATCCTCTCGCTGCTGCAGATGGCGAAGATCTCGGCGGCGCTGGCGCGCCTGCGCTCCGCACCGCTGCCCTACGTCTCGATCCTCACCGATCCCACCA
>DATAFT010000654.1:0-1890 GCA_036257295.1 Thermoanaerobaculia bacterium | reverse complement strand
TCGCCGACAGCGGCCTCGCCGTCGATCGCTGGCCGATCACGGTCGAGTCGATCTCGGGCATGCACGGGTTCTCGCCGCCGGAAGTCCCCTACGACGAGGCGCTGGGCGTGGTCGGTGTCCAGCGCGGCGCCGCACCGGGCGGCCGTTCGTTGATCTTGAACGGTCACGTCGACGTGGTGCCGGTCGGACCCCGCGAGCGGTGGACCCGCGATCCGTTCGGCGCCGAGATCGTCGACGGCTGGATGTACGGTCGCGGCGCCGCCGACATGAAGTCCGGCACCATGGCTTGCGCCGCCGTCGTCAAGGCGTTGCGCCGCGCCGGCGTGGCCCTGCGGGGCGATCTCTTCGTCGAGTCGGTGATCGAGGAGGAGGCGACCGGCAACGGCACGCTCGCCTGCGTCGAGCGCGGCTACCGCGCCGACTTCGGGCTCATCACCGAGCCCACGTCGACCACCTACGTCGAAGCGCAAGTCGGGCTGCTCTGGTTCGAGGTGATGGTCGCCGGCAACCCCCGTCACCCGTCGCTGGCGCGCACCGGACGCGCCAGTGCGATCGACAAGGCGCTGGTGCTGGCGCAGGCGCTCCAGGGTCTCGAAGACCGCTGGAACGCCGAGAAGTCGAAGCATCCGCTGTTCGAGCGCGTCGAGCGCCCGATCGTGATCTACATCGGCAAGATCGAGGGCGGCGACTGGACCTCGAGCGTCCCCGCCTGGTGCCGCTTCGAGGTGCGGGTCGGCACCTATCCCGAGTGGGAGCGCGACTGGGTGCGCCGCGAAGTCGAGCGCGCCATCCTCGACGCCGCGGCGTCCGATCCATTCCTCGCTCAGTTCCCGCCCACGGTAAGGCCCAAGGGCCAGTACGGGGATGGCTACGTGCTCGAGGGCGGCGACGACGCGATCGCGACGCTGCGCCGCTCGCATCGAGAGGTGTTCGCGCGCGACTTGATGGCGGTCACTTCGAGCGGCTCGTCGGATGCGCGCATACTCGGGATCGACGGCCGCACGCCGACCGTCCAGTACGGCGCGCTCGGCCGCGATTACCACGGCTACGACGAGGCGGTCGATCTCGAGTCCCTGCGCCAGGTGACGCAGAGCGTCGCGCTGTTCGCCGCCGACTGGTGCGGCATCGGGCACTGAGCGGGCGCCGCGGTCACCGGCGGATCCCCCATTCAGAGATCGTCGATGTAGCCCGCGACCTGGCCCGCGTCGCAGCGCGTGCAGTCATTCTCGAGCGCGCCGTTGATCAGGGGCGCGCCCGAGAATCCGAACATTCGGCGCAGGATCAGGAGACCGTCGGTGAGAGGTTCGAGCTCGCCGCTCGCGTCGATGTCGATGAGCGCGAGGATCGAATCGATGTAGCCCGCGATCGATGTCGAGTCGCACCGCAGGCAGCCGTTGCCGACCGCTGCGTTGACGAGCGACGGCCCCGAGAAGCCGAACAAGCGGCGGAGGACCAGCAGCCCATCCGTCAGCGGGTCGACCAGGCCGTTGTCGTCGACGTCGAGCTCCCTCACGAACGAGAATCGCCGAGCGAAGACGCCGTATTCGCTGCCGTCGTGCGGGTCGCTGTTCCAGGCGACGACGAAGTCGCCGTTGGCCTCCATCGCGGTCGCCGCGCGGTTGTGGATGGCGCCGGGATAGACGCTGATCTGGAACTCGCTGCCCAGTTTGGCGCCGGTCGAGGCGAAGCGCTGGCCCAAAACTCCGGTGGTGCCGGTCCAGACCACGACGAAGTCGCCGTTGGTATCGATGGCGACGCCGCGCGGAGCGGAGTTGAAGCGAGGAATGTACTGAGAGCCGGCCGCCACCGTGTTGACCTGGAACTCCCCGCCCACCTTCGCACCGGCGGAGTCGTAACGCTGACCGAACACGCCGGCGCCGCCAGGAGCGT
>DATAFT010000257.1:0-2652 GCA_036257295.1 Thermoanaerobaculia bacterium | reverse complement strand
GATCAGAGCGAACGAGGCAAAGGCGATGCGTCTCACCAACGCGTCAGTCCGCCGATGCCAACAGGTCGCGAACGGCGGCGATCTCGTCGCGGTTCACGGCGTGCCCGAGCGACGGGTAGATGCGCTCGTCGACCTTGCCGTCCAGGCCTCGGAAGACCGCAGCGGACTCGTGCACGCGCTCGAGCGGAATGTGCGGATCGTCGTCGCTGCAGCCGAGGAAGACGGGCGTTCCCGACATCGAGCCGGAGTAGGACCTCGGCGTGCCAGCCGGCCCGATCACGCCACCGCTCAAACCCACCACGCCGGCGTAGCGGCGCGCGTTGCGCGCGGCGAGCTCGAGGGTGAGACAGGCGCCCTGGGAAAAGCCGAGCAGCACGACGCGGGTCGGTGGGAACCCACGCCGGCCGAGCTCGCTCACCACGCGCGACAGGAAGCGCAGCGCGGAGCCGAGCCAGGGCTCGTTCTCCTCGATCGGCGCCAGGAACGACCGGGGGTACCAGGTATTGCCGGCCGCCTGCGGCGCGAGGAAGAGGACGTCCGTCGTCCGCAGATCGCGCGCGAGGCTCAGCATGTCCTGCGCCGATCCGCCGCGTCCGTGCGACAGCACCGCGGCGAGCCGCGCTCGGTCCGGATCGGGTCCGAAGCGCAGAACCGACTGCCCGGCGTGCGGATCGTCGGGGCGGGGCGGAGTGCTCATCGACCGTTACTGCGCCTGGAGCTTCATCCTGACCTCGTGCTCCTCCTCGTCGCGCACGTAGGTCACCGTCACTTCCTCGCCCACCTCGCGGCGTTCGAGTGCGAGAGTGAGGTCGGCGCGCGAGCGGATCGGCTGGCCGTCGATCGCGACAATGACGTCGCCGGGCGACACTCGGCCGCGGTTGTCGCGTCGCAGCGGCCGCAGCCCGGCCAGGTCGGCGGGCCCGCCTTCCTCGACCCGGACGAACATCACGCCTTCGATGCCCGCGCGTTGCGCGACAGCGTCCGCCAGCGGATAGATGCCGAGCGCGGGGCGCACGATGCGGCCCGAGGCGATGAGCTGCGGCACCGCCCACGACACGGTGTCGACCGGGATCGCGAACCCGATGCCGGCCGACGCGCCGCTCGGGCTGTAGATCTGCGTGTTGACGCCGATGAGGCGCCCCGCGCTGTCGAGGAGCGGACCGCCCGAGTTGCCGGGGTTGATGGCGGCGTCGGTCTGGATCACATCCTCGATGCGCGTGCGGTCGCGGTCGAGCGAATCGATCTCGCGGCCGACCGCGCTGATGACGCCGGTGGTGAGCGTGTGATCGAGGCCGAAGGGGTTGCCGATCGCGAACACCTTCTGGCCCACCAACAAATCGGCCGAGGTGCCGACCGGGAGCGGTCCGAGCGCCTTGCCGCGGGCTTCGATGCGAAGCACCGCCAGGTCCTTCTCGGGTGCGGTGCCGATGAGCTCGGCGTTCCAGGTGGATTGATCGCCCAGCGTCACCTGCGCTCCCTGAGCGCCCTGGATGACGTGGAAGTTGGTGACGACGTGTCCTTGCTCGTCCCACACGAATCCCGAGCCGGCGCCGCGCGGCACCGCGTAGTCGTTCATGGTGAAGAAGTCGCGGCGCATCTCGACCGTGGTTATGTAGACCACCGACGGAGAAGCGAGCCGGAAGAGCTCGATGGTCGCCCGCTCGTCGGCGTCGAGCGCGGTGGTGCGGGGGATCGGGGTGGGCTGCGGCGCCGCGGCGGGCCCGACTTCGCGAGCCCGCTCGCTCGCCGGCGCCGCGCGCCAGAGCAAACCGGCGTAGAACGCGAGCGCGACGAGGAGAGTGAGGAGAAGAGCGCGTGCGAACTTCAAGTCCGTCGGATCCAGCGCCGAATATCACCGTAGCACACGGTTTATCATCCACAGCGATGGCGCTGATCCGATTGGACCCGCTCGAGGCGCGGCTGGCGACGGAGCTCGCGAGCGCCTACCGCTCCGCGCTCGAGCACTGGGACGCGACGCGCGCGAGCGAGCGCTTGTGGCGGCGCGAGAGCGCGCTGTGGACCGGCGGCGACGAGGATCGATGGCTCGGCTGGCTCGAGCCGGGCGCGGGCTGCGATCGGGCGCAGCTCGCCCTGTTCAGATCGGAAGTGGCGGCGCGCGAGGTGCGATCGGTGGTTCTGCTCGGCATGGGCGGGTCGAGCCTGGGAGCCGAGCTCATCGTTCGCGCCGTGCGGCGGCCGGGGGCTCCCGACCTCCACGTCCTCGACACCACCGACCCCGACGAGATCCGCGCCGTCGAGGCGGAGCTCGATCTGGCGCGCACGGTGTTCATCGTCGCGTCGAAGTCAGGCACCACGATCGAATCGGTGTCGCTCGAGGAGTACTTCTGGGTTCGGCTCGCGGACGAGGCGGCGGCGGCACGCGCGAAGTCCTTCGTCGCCGTCACCGATCCTGGAACGCCGCTCGAAGCGCGGGCGCGCGAGCGCGGCTACCGGTTGTTCCACGGCGTGCCGGAGATCGGCGGACGCTTCTCGGCGTTGTCTCCCTTCGGGCTGGTGCCCGCCGCCGCGGTTGCGGGCGACCTCGACCCGGTGTTGCGCGCGGCGCGAGACGCCGCGGCCAGATCGGGGCCGGCGACCAAAGCCGGCGAGAGCCCGGGCGTCGCGCTCGGCATTCTGATGGCGACGATGGCC
>DATAFT010000624.1:0-2876 GCA_036257295.1 Thermoanaerobaculia bacterium | reverse complement strand
AGTCTGGAAGCCCTCGGGCCCCATGTCCATCCACCAGTCGAGGTAGCCGGGGTGCCACTTCTCGAGCGCCTTCTTGACCCGCGCGTCCTGCGCGAGATCGACGTTGTTGGGGATGCGTTCGCGGTAATCAACCTGATCGGTCACGGCTGTTCTCCCTATTCGGTGACACGCTACTCATTAAATTTGACAGGTGACTGTCACCGCTTTTCAGACTGACGAAAACGGGGCAGGTGACTGTCACCACTAAACTCTCTCGGGGTCGAACGCTGGACGTAGACCGGTGCCGTAACGCTTGAGGGCGCCGTCAGCGCCGACCGCGTTCGGACGTTGGAAGATCCAGTTCTGCCAAGCCGACAGTCGTCCGAAGATCTTGGTCTCCATCGTCTCCGGGCCGGCGAAGCGGAGGTTTGCCTCGAGCCCGGTGAGCGAATCCGCGGAAAAGCTGGCGCGCTCTTCGATCGCGATGCGGATCTCGTCCTCCCAGTCGATCTCGTCCATCACCGCGGTGACGAGCCCGGCCTCCGACGCCGCTTCGGCGTCGAGATCTTCGCCCGCGCGCTCTCGCGCGGCCGCATAGCGATCCGGCTCGCCCAGGAAGCGGGTCTCCAGCCGCGCGAGACCGTTGGCCATCGGCAGCGCGCCGAAGTTGAGCGACGAGAGACGGATCGACGGCGCGGGGTTGGGGTTGCCCTCGAGCTCGCCGTCGAGCATGTAGGCGCGATCGGCGGCGAACACGAGCTCGGCCAGGATCCCGGCGAAGCAGCTCCCGGGCTCGATCAGCGTGAACACCGTGCGGGCCGAGAGATCCACGCGCTTGAGCACGCGCTTCCAGTAGAGCAGGATCTCGCGCGCGAGCCAGTGCTCGGCGTTGCCGGCCAGGAACGCGTCGTGAGCCGCGACGCGCTCGACGTCACCAACGCTGGCGAAAACGAACAGTCCCAACTTCGTCTCGTTGACGCGCAGATGAAGGATCGCGTCGTCGAGCTCGCGCGCCAGCGCGAGCGCCCAGTACCGCGAGCCGGCGGCGCGCATCGCTTCGACGTCGGCGGGCGGATCCTCGCTCGGGCCCTTCACCACCAGCCTCGCCGTGCGCAGCTCACGATCGAACTCGACGCGCAGATGCGAGTACTCGATTCCGCCCTCGGTGATCTCACGCTCGAGCGGCTCGAGCGTGATCCCCGACTCCGCGGGTCGATCGCTCTTCGCCGCCATCTCGAGCGCGCGCTGCTTCACCACCTCTTCGAACTTGGTGCGCGAAGCGAGCTCGTCGACCAGATTCCACTCCAACGCGCGCTGGCCCTTGACCCCCTCCTCCACCGTGCAGAAGACGTCGGCGCGATCGCGCCGCACCTTGCGCTTGTCGACCAGACGCGTCAGTCCGCCGGTGCCCGGCAGCACGCCGAGCAGCGGTACTTCGGGAAGCGAGATCGCGGAGTTACCGTCGTCGGCGAGCACGATCCAGTCGGTGGCGAGCGCCAGCTCGTAGCCGCCGCCGGCCGCGGTGCCGCTGATGGCGCACAGATAGCGCTGCCCCGAGTTGGCGCAGGCGTCCTCGATCCCGAGACGAGTCTCGTTCGTGAACTTGCAGAAGTTCACCTTGTGCTCGTGCGTGGCCTGCCCGAGCATCCCGATGTTGGCGCCGGCGCAGAAGATCCTGCCCTTGCCGGAGTCGACGATCACCGCCTTCACTTCGGGGTGCTCGAAGCGCAGGCGCTGGGTGGCGTCGTAGAGCTCGATGTCGACCGCGAGGTCGTACGAGTTCTGCTTCAGGGTGTAAGTCGCGCGCAGCCCGGCGTCCTCCACCACGTCGAGGGTGAGGTGGGCGAGCGGCGGCTCGATGCGCAGCTTCCAGTGCCGATACCGGTCCGGCGACGTGCGGAAATCGATGGGTGCCATGGTCGGCGACGGCACAGTTTGGTGGGTGACGGGCAAGGACATTATTCTACATCTCCCTTGTACGCGTCAAGAAAAGTGTATCATGTTGCGGCAGAGCCGGAAGCCTCACCCATGGTCGAACGAGACACGCTGCGCGAGCAGCGCTGGCAGTCGCCGCCGTCCGAGGATCGGCCGGCGATCCGACCCGTGCTGCTCACGCTCCTCGGCGAGTTCGTCTTCCCCGATGGGCGCCCGGTGTGGACGCGCACGTTCCTCGCCGCCCTCGACTCGCTCGGCTACGCCGAGGGCGCTGCCCGCCAAGCCTTGACGCGGTCCGCGGCGGCGGGCTGGCTCGAGCAGGAGCGCGTCGGCCGCAACACACGAATAGTCCTGTCGGCGGAGATGAAGCGTCTGCTCAAGCAGGGCAGCCGCCGCATCTACGGCTTCGGACTCGCGGAGCGAGCGTGGAACGGCGAGTGGCTGCTGCTGCAGGTGACGGTGCCAGAGAGCCGCCGCGACCTGCGTCACCGCCTGCAGACTCGCCTGGCGTGGGCGGGGTTCGGACCGCTCGGCCAGGGCGTGTGGATCACGCCCGATCCGGCGCGCGAAACCGACGCCGCCGCCACGCTCGAAGAGCTCGGGCTCTTTCCGGGCACGCTCTCCTTCGTCGCGCGCTCGGGCGCGATCGGCGACCCGCGCGTGCTGGTCGCGAGAGCGTGGGACCTAGACGCGCTGGCGGGGCGCTATGAAGACTTCCTCGCCCGTTTCAAGTCGCGACGGCCCGCGACACCCGAAGACTGCTTCGTGGTCCTCACCGAGCTGGTGCATGCCTGGCGCGCGTTCCCGTTCCTCGACCCCGAGCTGCCGGAAGGACTCTACGGCGGCGGTTGGGTCGGACGGCGCGCGATCTCGCGCTTCCACGAGCTGCGCGATCGCTGGCGACCCGGTGCGCTGCGATTCTGGCGCGAGCTCGTGAGCGATGGCGAGGGGCAGGCTTCCCG
>DATAFT010000254.1:0-2917 GCA_036257295.1 Thermoanaerobaculia bacterium | reverse complement strand
CTTGCTCACTGCCTTGTTCACCACTGGCTTACTCTCTGCCGCTTTCGCGACCGGCGGCTTGGCCTCCGCCGCCTTTGCGACTACCGGCTTGTTGGCGGCCGTCTTGCCGACCGCCGGCTTGCTCGAGGTGGGTTTGCTCGCAGCTGGCTTGCTGGCGGCGGTCTTGGTCATCGCGGTCTTGCTCACGGCGGTCTTGCCCACGGCGGTCTTGCTCACGGCGGTCTTGCTCACGGCGACCTTGGTGGTCTTGGCCGTTTTGGTGGCCTTGGTTGCCTTCTTCGAAACTGCCATCGCGCCCCCAGCCAACACCTCAGCGGTGGTAGTTTATTCCGCTACGAATCGTCGCGGCCCGGTAGATCTGTTCGTACAACACCAGACGAGCCAACTCGTGGGGCAGCGTCATGGGCCCCAGCGAAAGCTTTTCGTTCGCCCGATCTAGCACGTCTCGCGCCAACCCCAGGTCCGAGCCCAGGACGAAAACGAGGGCGTGCGGCCAGGTCTCCTCCAAGCGCCGCAACCGATCGGCGAACGCCTCCGAGTCGAGCATCCGTCCGCCGGGGTCGAGCGCGATCAACCAGCTCTTCGCCGGCAGCGCCTCGAGCAGCGCCTCGCCTTCGCCGCGCCGGCGCTCGTCGTCGCTCCGGGCGAGGCGCGATCGCACGTTGCGATCGGTCACCCGCAGCGTGCTCCCGATCCGCTGCCGATACTCCCCGATCGCCTCGTCGAATCGGCTCCGGCGGTGCCTGCTGGCCCACAGGATGACGATCTCGCGGCTCATCGGGCGACGCGGAGAGCGGCGGAGTATAACCGAGGACGGCGCGTTCGGGCCGGTTCGACCTGACGTTTCTCGACCCCTTTGTTATGCTCCGGCGCTCCGTCTCCGGGTGAGCCGAAACGAAGTCCGGCTCGCCCGTCTAACCCGTGAACGACACGCGCTTTCCGCCGGTCGAGTCCGGCTACCCGTTTCCTCGACTCGAGCTCGAGGTGCTCGACTACTGGCGCCGCGAGCGCATCTTCCAACGCACGCTCGAGCGCACCGCCGACGGCCCCGAGTTCGTCTTCTACGAAGGCCCGCCGACCGCCAACAACGCGCCCCACGTCGGCCACGTCGTCACCCGTGTGCTCAAGGACCTGGTGCCGCGCTACCGCACCATGCGCGGCGACTTCGTCGCCCGCAAGGGCGGCTGGGACACCCACGGACTCCCGGTCGAGATCGAAGTCGAGAAGCGCCTCGGCTTCACCGGCAAGAAGCAGATCGAGGACTACGGCATCGCCGAGTTCAATCGGCGCTGCCTCGAGAGCGTCGACGTCTACGAGAAGCAGTGGCGAGAGATGGTCGAACGTGTCGGTCACTGGATCGACCTCGATCACCCCTACTTCACCTACACCAACGACTACATCGAATCGGTGTGGTGGGCGCTCGCGACGCTGGCGAATCGCAGGCTCCTCGAGCGCGGCTACAAGATCCAGCACTACTGCGGGCGCTGCGGCACGCCGCTCTCGAGCCACGAGGTGGCGCAGAACTACAAGGACGTCGACGACCCCTCGGTGTGGGTGCTTTTTCCGCTGCGCGGCGGCCAGAGCGTCAGCGACACCGACGGCGTCGACCGTCCGCTCGACGCCGGCGTGAAGCTGGTGGCGTGGACGACCACGCCATGGACGCTGCTCTCGCACGCCGGGCTCGCGGTCAACCCGAAGCTCACCTATCGGTTGGTCCGCCACCCGGCGCGCACGGACCTCCTGATCTTCGCGGACGACCTCGCGCAGCCGGTCCCGTTGCTCACGCGCGGCGCCGACGGCAAGACGACGAAGATCGATCTCCGCGCCGGCGAGACCGTCGCGCGCTTTTCTGGACAGTCACTCCTCGGACTGCGCTACGACCGGCCGTTGCGCGTGGCACCCGGCTCGAGCGACCCCGACGCCGGCAACGATGTCGCGTCCGATGTGAAGGGATGGTTGGTGGTCGCGGGCGACTACGTCACCGCCACCGACGGCACCGGGATCGTCCACACCGCGCCGCTGTTCGGTGAGGATGACTACCGAACCGGACAGACCTTCGGATTGCCGCAGCTCCAGGCAGTCGATGCCGCCGGCCTGATCCGCTCCGGCGCCGGTCTCGACGCCTGGGCCGGCCTCTGGTTCAAGGAAGCCGACAAGACCATCGTCGCCGAGCTCGAGCGCACCGGCCGACTGCTCCATCACGAGCGCTACCGCCACAGCTACGCCTTCTGCTGGCGCTGCGACCAGCCGCTCCTGTTCTACGCGACCGACAGCTGGTTCATCCGCACCACGCTGCAGAAGGAGCGCCTGATCGAGAACAACAGGCGCATCGACTGGCATCCGGCGCACGTCGGCGAGGGCCGTTTCGGCGATTGGCTCGAGAACCTGGTCGACTGGGCGCTGTCGCGCAACCGCTACTGGGGAACGCCGCTGCCGATCTGGATCTGCGACCAGTGCGGGCACCAGCAGGCGATCGGCTCGTACGCCGAGCTGTTCGAGGCGGCGGGCAAGCCGCTGCCGGCGAACGTCTACGACCGCGGGCAGTTCGACCCGCACCGGCCCTACATCGACGACTTCGCCTGGCCGTGCGCGCGGTGCAGCGCCGTCCGCGGCGCCGAAATCGAGCGAGCGGAGGGCATGGTAAACACCATGCCCGGAGCGCGCGGCGGAATGCGTCGCGTCGAGCAGGTCATCGACACCTGGTTCGACTCCGGGGCGATGCCGTTCGCGCAGCACCACTACCCGTTCGAGAACGAGGAGCTGTTCCGCCGCCGCTTCCCCGCCGACTTCATCTCGGAAGCCGTCGACCAGACGCGCGGCTGGTTCTTCACGCTCCACGCCATCGCGACCCTGCTGTTCGACGACCTCGCCTTCCGACACTGCATCGTGCTGGGGCACGTCAACGACGAGTCCGGGC
>DATAFT010000547.1:0-4049 GCA_036257295.1 Thermoanaerobaculia bacterium | reverse complement strand
AAGTTGCCGAGCATCTCGAAGAAGGTGTGGTGGCGCGGGCTCGGCCCCACGTTCTCGAGGTCGTTGTGCTTGCCCGAGACCCGGAGGACCTTCTGCACGCTGGTGGCGCGCTTGCCCGGCGGCGTCGCGGCGCCGAGGAAGAAGTCCTTGAACGGCACCATGCCGGCGTTGCTGAAGAGCAGCGTCGGATCCGACTGGGGCACCAGCGGCGCGCTGGGATAGACGCGGTGGCCGCGTTGAGCGAAGAAGTCGAGAAAGCTGTGGCGGATGTCGCTGCCCTTCATCAGGCACACCGTACCGAGTCGCGAGAGGAGAGGAGGCGGCGACAGCCTTGGCGCCGCGGTCGACGCTAGTCGTCTGGAGGCTGGAGGTCGGTGGGCTCCTCCGCGAGGCTCAAGATATCACGCGTCGAAAAGCCCAATCGGTCGAGGTGGCGGGCCAGCGCGCGCGGATCGGCGGTGCGACGCCGCCGCTTGAACCGCTGCGCCGCCTCGCGCGCGAGATCGCTCTCGGTTTCAGGCAGCGCCTCGGCGAGCGCAAAGTCGATCACCTCCGCCTGGAGGCCCTTGCGGTCGAGCTCCGCGCGCAGACGTCGCCGCCCCTGCGGTGAGCGGCGCAGTCGCGATTGGATGAACTCGACCGCAGAGCGACGGTCGTCGACCAGCTTGGCGCCGCGCAGCCGCTCGAGCGCGCTCGCCACGTCCGCCGCGGCGCAGCCCTTGGCGAGCAGCTTGCGCTCGAGCTCGTTCTCGAAGTGCGCGCGACGCGCGAGCAGGTCGAGCGCGGCTGCGTAGGCCGCCTCGGGTGACGATGATTGGAGACCGCGCGTGCGAGCGCCGCGCGGCCGGTCGGGCCCGCGCCGCTCAGCCACTGCGCCGGCTCGACGATGCCGCCGGCCGTGCGGGTGCTGGCGCCGGGCGCGGGGGCGCGGCCGGTCGGGTCGACGCTCCGGCAGGACGCGCCGGGCTCGAATCGAACTTGTCGCGACCGACCAGCACATCGGCGGCGCCCATGTCGAGGCCCGACTCCATCTGCTCGCGCGCCTCGTCGCCGGTGAACTGCACGCCCTCGAGCTTGAGGCGGAACTCGTCGGGGTTGGAGGCGCGCTTCATCGCCTCCTCCAGCGTGATGAGCTCCGACTTGTAGAGGTAGTAGAGCGACTGATCGAAGGTCTGCATGCCGTACTGGCTGGTGCCGAGCGCGATCTGATCGCGGATGTACTTGGTCTTCTCTTTGTTCTCGATGCAGTCGCGGATGTACGGCGTGACGATCATGACCTCGACCGCCGGCACGCGGCCGAGGCCGTCTGCGCGCGGCAGCAGGCGCATCGACACCACCGCATGGAGCACCTGCGCGAGTTGGATGCGGACCTGCTGCTGGTGGTGCGGCGGGAACACCGCGATCATGCGGTTGACGGTCTCGGTGGCGTCGAGGGTGTGGAGCGTGGACAGCACCAGATGGCCGGTCTCGGCCGCCAGGATCGCGGTCTCGATGGTCTCGAAGTCGCGCATCTCACCGACCAGGATGACGTCGGGGTCCTGGCGCAGCGAGGCGCGCAGCGCGGTCGCGAACGAGCGGGTGTCGACGTCGAGCTCGCGCTGGGTGATCAACGACTTCTTGTCGCGGTGCACGTACTCGATCGGGTCCTCGATGGTGACGACGTGCTCGCCGCGCTTGCTGTTGACGTGATCGATCATCGCCGCCAGGGTGGTCGACTTTCCGGAACCGGTGGTGCCGGTGCACAACACCAGGCCGCGCTGCTCCTCGCAGATCTTCTCGATCACCGGGGGTAGGTTGAGCTCGCCGAGCGAGAAGATCTTGGTCGGGATGACGCGCAGCACCATGCCCACCGCGGAGCGCTGCTGGAAGATGGCGCAGCGGAAGCGGCCGAGCCCGGAGACATCGTAGGAGAGGTCGATCTCCATCTCCTCCTTGAAGCGCTGCTTCTGACGCTGGTTCATGATCGAGAGCGCGATCGCGGAGGTGTCCTCCTGCATCAGCCGCTTCATGTTGGTGAGCGGCTCGAGCCGACCGTCGACGCGGATGACCGGCGGGTTGCCCACCTTGAGGTGAAGGTCGGAAGCCTTGTTCTCGACGGCGATCTTGAGCAGGTCGTTGATGTTCATGACGTCCTCTATGGCCGCCACCGGCGGCTCGCCCCTCGGAGAGAATTGGCTATAAGTCTTTCAAAACGATAATCGTAGTCGGGAACTTCCCGCCTGTCAAAGCGATGTTCGCCCCGGGCGAGCCGGGTCGGACTCCCACTGGATCAGAGCCCACGCCGCCGCCGCCAGCGCCGCGGTCTCGATTCGCAATACCGACGGTACCAGCCGCAGAGGTCGAGCCCCCGCGCGGCGGGCCTGGTCGAGCTCGGCCGGAGTGAAGCCGCCCTCCGGGCCCACCACCACCGCCAACGAGGCGATCCGGTCGCGCGCCGGCTCGCCGGCGCTGCCGGCGGCGCCTCCCGCGGCATCGGGGTCGAGCACGACGGAGGCGTCGAAGTCGCCGCTCCCGAGCGCCTCTTCGAGCCGGTGCGACGCGGTGAGCTCCGGCACCCAGGAGCGGCCGCACTGCTCGACCGCCGCGCGCGCGATCCGGCGCAGCCGATCGAGCGCGGCGGAGTCGAGCGGGCGCGCCGAGCGCTCGCAGTCTAGGAAGCGGAAGGCGCGCACGCCGAGCTCGGTTCCCTTCTCGATCAGCCACGACGCGCGGCTGGGCCGCGGCACCGCGCTCAGGAGCTCGAGACGCAGGCGCGGCTCACGGGACGGGGCGGCGGCGCCGAGCGTCACCACCGCCCGCCGGCGATCGACTGCCGCGACCTCGCCGTCGCGCGCCCGCCCGCGGCCGTCGACCACGCGCACGGCGTCGCCGGTCGCGACCCGCGCGGCACGGAACAGATGGCGGTAGGCCTCGCCGTCGACCACCAGCTCGGACGAATCGAGCTCGGCCGGCGTCACCAACAGGTTGACGCTCACGCGCCCGCCTCCGCGCGCAGTCGCCACGCCGACCACTCACCGTCGATCTTCTCGCCCACCGGCCCGAGCCCAACCGCTCGGAATCGCGCCATCAGCTCGCGGCGCTCGACGGTGAGCGCGCCCGAGTAGACGAAGTCACCGTCCGGTCGCAGTCGGGCGGCCAGACCAGCGAGCTCGGGCAGGAGATGCGCCGAAAGGAGGTTCGCCACGATCAAGTCGAAGCAGGCGGCGCCGAGCGGCGCCGTGGTGCCGGCGACCACAGCTACGTCGACGCCGTTCAGGCGCCGGTTGGCGCCGGCGAGGAGAGCCGACTCGAGCTCGCGCTCGATGCCGACAACGGTGCGTGCGCCCAGTCGACTGCAGACGAACGCGAGGATGCCGCTTCCGGCGCCGAGGTCGAGCACGCGGCGCCCCGACATCGACATCTCCTCGAGCCAGGACACCGCGAGGCTCGTGGTCGGGTGGCTGCCGGTGCCGAAGGCCCGGCGCGCGGGCAGATGGAGCGCGATGCGACCGGGCGCCGGCTCGCCGTCGAGCGACGACTCTTCTCGAGGATCGATCCAGAAGCGCTCGCCCAGCGCGAACGGCGCCGCGGACGAGCGCCAGCCGGCGAGCCAGTCCTCGGCCACGACGATGTCTTCCGCCTCGAGCTCGACGTCCGGCTCGGCGATCGACAGCGCGGGCAGGTCCTCTTCCGAGTAGTAGACGTCGACGCCACCGGAGCGAAGCTCGAGGCCGAGCGGCGAGTCGAGCCAGAGCTCGGCGGTGAAGCTCTCGATCGATGGATCGGGCACGCGAAAGCGTCGGCGCACCCAGCGTTGATCGGTCACCTAACCGAACAGGTCCTTGACGCGGCGGAAGACGGTGCGCTCCTGACGCGCGCCGTCGCCGAGCTTTTCACCCAGCGCTTCCACCAGCTTGAGCTCGTCGGCTTCGAGGTCGCGCGGGCGCGGCACGTCGATCGTCACCGCGACGTGGTGATCGCCGGTGCCGCCGTCGAGCCGGGGCACGCCCTTGCCGCGCAGCGTGAGGGTGTCGCCCTGGCGGGTGCCGGGCGGGACCTTGAGCTTGGCC
>DATAFT010000535.1:0-3005 GCA_036257295.1 Thermoanaerobaculia bacterium | reverse complement strand
CGCCGAGGGCCTGCGCTATGTCCGCCACCAGCCGGTGGTCCTCGGCTGCATGACGCTCGACATGTTCGCCGTGCTGTTCGGTGGAGCCACCGCGCTGCTGCCGATCTACGCCACCGACATCCTCCACGTCGGGCCGCGCGGCTACGGCTTCCTCGCCTCCGGCCTCGAGCTCGGCTCCGTGCTCGCGGCGTTGGTCATGCTGGCGCTGCCACCGGTGCGTCGAACCGGCCTCGCGCTGATCTGGGCGGTGGTCGGATTCGCGGTCTCGACCATCGTGTTCGGCCTGTCGCGCTTCTATCCGCTCTCGCTGATCGCCTACATGGTCGCCGGCGTGTCGGACTATCTGTCGGTGGTCATGCGCGGCACCGCGATCCAGCTGTCCACGCCCGACGAGCTGCGCGGCCGCGTGAGCGCGGTCAACTACGTGTTCATCGGCGCTTCGAACCAGCTCGGGGCCGCCGAGTCCGGATTCGTTGCGGCGGCGACGTCGCCCACCTTCTCGGTGGTGAGCGGTGGAGTCGGCGCGCTGGTGGTCGCGATCCTGGTGGCGTGGCTCAATCCGACGCTGCGCCACTATCGAGCGCACGACGGGGAGCCGGAGGCGCGCTCCGAACAGGCAACCGCTTAGACATCACCAGGTAGTGACAGGGCAGGAAGTTGGGCGCATCGGTCGGAAACGGCCGCGTCCCCACCTCGCGGTAGCCCTGCTTGCCGTACCAGGCTGGGAGCTCGAGGCGCAGGTTGACCACCAGGAGCTCGACGCGGGGGCGGCCGGCAGCGGCCAACGAGAGCTCGGCCGCCGCCATCAGCGTCCGCCCCAGGCCGGAACGTTGCAGCCCGGGATCGACCGACAGCAGACCGATGTAGCCGTGATCGCCGCGATCCTCGACGTAGACCGAGCCGCCGAGCGCGCCGTCGCGCTCGGCCAACAGGAAGGAGCCGCGCCCGAGCATCGTCACCACCTCGCGCTCGTCGATGCGATCGCCGCGCACGAAGAACGCCTCTGCTCGTCGATAGGCGGCATTCACCAGACTCGCGATCGCGCGCGCATCGGCGGCGGTCGCGCGCCGCAGAGTGAAGTCGTCCACGTACCGCTAGCCGCGCTCGACCAGCACCATGGTCACGTCGTCCTCGAGCGGTCGCCCGGCGACGTGATCGAAGACCAGTCGCCGTAGTCCGTCGAGCGCGACGCCGAGATCGCTCTTACCGGCACGCTCCAGCGCGTGCTCGAGACCCTCGACGCCGAGCTCGGCCTCACCGGGATCGCGCGCCTCGCTTGCCCCGTCGCTGTAGACCAGGAGGCGATCGCCGGGCTCGAGCCGCGTCTCCTCCACGGCGCGCGGACGGTTCTGGAACACCAGCGAGAGCGGCGGCCCGGTCGCGCCCAACCGAGCGCAGCCGCCGCCCGCGCGCAGCAGCACCGCCGGTGGGTGACCCGCGTTCCAGTAGCGCAGCGTGCCCGACTGCAGCAACTGGCCGTAGAACAGTGTGGCGTAGCGCGACGACTCGAAGAAGTCGATCCCTTCGACCAGCGCATCCTGCACCCGCGCCGGATCGGGATCGAGTCGCCGCGCCGCTTCGAGCGTCGAGCGCAGCATGCCGGCGTACATCGCCGCGCTGACGCCGTGGCCGACCACGTCGGCGACGGCCACCACCAGACTGCCGTCGCGCTCGACCAGCCCGAGCCAGAAGTCGCCGCCCACGGCGTCGCAGGAGAGGAAGCTGCCCATGGCGCGAAATCCGGCGGCCTCCACCCGCCCCCTGGGCTGCAGGCTCTTCTGGAACTGGCGCGCACGCGCCAGGTCCGCCGCCAGCGTCTCGGCGAACTCTTCCTTGGCGCGCCGCTCGTGCTGCAGCCGCACGCAGCGATCGACCAGCGCGCGCAGCACCCGCCGCTCGAACGGCTTGAACAGGAAGTAGAATGCGCCGCCCTCGAGCGAGCGGTAGAGCTTCTCGTCGGGTTGCGTGGTCGAGCCGGTGATGAGGATGACGTCGGTTGCCGGGCTCTTGCGCCGCATCTCCTCGCACAGGCTGTAGCCGTCGCCGTCGCCGAGACGGATGTCGACCAGCGCCACCTGGAAGCCGCCGTCGTGATCGAGACGTCCGAGCGCCTGTACCACGCCGTCGGCCGACTCGACGTCGTAGAGCGGCGCCAGGATGCGCTCCATGGCGCGGCGCATGCCGGGGTCGTCGTCGACCACCAGGATCCGCGGCCGCCCCTCGATCACGAGGCGCTCCGCGAATGGTGTTTACCATTCGCTCCGCGCCTTACTGTTTCGGCGCCGAGGACGGCGCGATCCGGCGCCGTCACGACTCGACCTCCACGCCGCATCCAGCGCCCGCCAGGCGCATGGACACCTCGGTGCCGCTGCCCGGAACGCTGCGGATCTCGAGGGCACCCTCGTTCTGCCACACCAGCGAGCGCACCAACGAAAGACCGAGTCCCGTGCCGTTGGGCTTGGTGGTGAAGAACGGCTCGACCACCTTGGCCAGGTGCTCGGGGTCGATGCCCGGTCCGTCGTCGATCACCGAGAGGTCGACGCCGTCGTCGCCGTCCGCCGCGCGCCCGCGGATGACAACCCGCCCGTCGCGACGACCCATCGCCTCGATCGCATTGGTGACCAGGTTCCAGAGCACGCGCTCGAGGTGATGCTTGGAGAAGCGCACGCAGGGCAGGCCTTCCGGGACGTCGAGCTCGAGCCGCACGCCTGACGAGGAGGTCTGCGACTCGAAGATCGGCATCATCTCCTCGATCACCGAGCGCAGATCGACCGGGCCGCCGCCGGCGCGCTTGCCGGCGACACGCAGCATGTTGGAGAAGATGCGTTTGCACAGCGCCGCCTTGTCGATCATCAAGTCGAGGTCCTGCGCCAGCGTCTGCGGGTCGACGCGGCCTTCGCGCAGATCCTCGCGCGCCTGCTCGGCGAGCGGCAGGATGGCGCCGATCGCGTTGTTGACGTCGTGCGCCACCGCGCGCGCGAGCGTCACCAGGCCGGCTCGGATCT
>DATAFT010000532.1:0-2225 GCA_036257295.1 Thermoanaerobaculia bacterium | reverse complement strand
GTCAACCAGCTCGCCGACAAGCTGGTGGTCGATCGCACCACGCTCACCCGCAACCTGCGGCCGCTCGAAGACGCCGGCCTGGTGCGCACGCGCCCGGGCGAGGACCGACGGGTGCGCGAGATCTTCCTCACCGCCGCCGGCGAAGAGAAGCTCCACGAGGCGCTTCCTTTGTGGCGCGAGGCGCAGAGCCAGATGCGCCGGGCGCTCGGCCGCGACCGACTCGAGCGCCTGCTCTCCGACCTCTCGACCACACTGCACGTGGTTCGCGATCGCGAGCCGTCGGCCCAGCGCTCGTCGTCCGGCGGCCACTGATTCGCCGATGAGCGTCGGGCGCAGAGGATCGCCGGCGCCGCCCGACCCACCCGGCGATCCCTCGCGCTCGGGTCGGTCGGCGCTGCTTTCGTTCCTCCCTCTCCTCTACGTCGCCTGGTCCGATGGCAGCATGGACCTAGCCGAGCTGCGCTCGATCTGCAATCGCGCCGTCGACGTCTGGAAGATGAGCCCGGAGGATCGCGAGCGATTCGTCCGTTGGCTCGATCCCGACCAGCCGCCGACCGAGAGCGAGCTCGACGAGATCCTGGCGCTGGTGCGTGAGAGCTCGGCCGGCCTCACACCCGAGGACCGCCGCTCGCTCACCGAGTTGGGCTTGGCCCTCGCTCGGGTCGGCGGCGGCGGGCTCTCGAAGGAGGAGCGGGTGGCGCTCGAGGAGATCGAGCACGCGCTGGGCGGCAACGCCTCGCCTTCGGCGCGCAAGCTGCTGGGGGATCCGTCGGGGCTCGAGGATCCGCAGCGTTGAGGGTGACCGGGTCGCTCGAAGGGGAGGTCGGTATGCGCCGGCACGGTGCCATCGGTAGAAAGCAGTCGAGTCGCGGCACGATCTGGTCTGCAGCGGTCGTGGCGGTGGTGGCGGCCGTGATGGCCCTCGCCGTCGCCGTCCCGGCGCTGCGCGCCGCGGAGGACGGCCCCGCCGCGCGAGTGATCGAAGCGATGGCGCCAATGCGCGACGGCGTGCGCCTCGCGACCACGGTGTACCTGCCTGCCGGCTCCGGGCCTTGGCCGTCGGTCCTGGCGCGCACACCGTACGGCCGCTCCCGCAGTGGCCCGCCTCCCAGCGCGCGCTACAACGATGGAGGCTATGCCTGGGTGATCCAGGACCAGCGCGGCCGGTTCGACTCCGAGGGCGAGTACCGGCCGCACGAGGTCGAGATGGAGGATGGCTACGACACCGTCGAGTGGGTGGCGGCGCAGCCGTGGTCGAACGGGAAGGTGGGCATGACGGGTGCCTCCGCCCTCGGCATCGCGGCCAACCTCGCCGCCGCGGCGGCGCCACCGCACCTGGTGGCGGCCTACGTCGTGGTAGCGCCGCACAGCCTGTTCTACGAAGGCCGCTTCATCGGCGGCGTCTTCAAGGAGGCCGACACCGGCAACTGGATGCGCGGCCAGGGCGTGCCCGACTCGGAGGTGGTGGCCTACCGCAAGCGCGTGCTGCTCGACCAGCGCTGGGAGGACACCGACCTGGTGTTCCATCTCGATTCGGTACGGATTCCGGTATGGAACGTCGGCGGTTGGTACGACCTCTTCTCGTCCGGCAACATCGCGAACTTCCGCTATCTCCAGGAGTGGGGACGCGAGGGGGCGCGTGGGCGGCAGAAGCTGCTCATGGGCGCGTTCGGTCACGGCGCACTCCAGGGTGACCTCGAGTATCCCGATGCCGGCAGCCTGCGCGGGCGCGAAGGCGACGAGCTGCGCTGGTTCGACTACTGGCTCAAAGGCATCGACAACGGCATCATGGACGAGCCGCCGGTGACCTACTACCAGATGGCGGCGGCGCGCAAGGGCGCGGCAACGACGGAGAAGGGGAACCGCTACGTCACCGCCTCGACCTGGCCGCCGCCCGACGCGCGGCCGACGCGCTTCTATCTTCGCGAGGGCCGGCGGCTCTCGACCGACGCGCCGGCCCCGGACGGTGGCGCCGAGACCTACAGCTTCGATCCGGCGCGGCCGGTGCCGACGGTCGGCGGCCCGAATCTCACGCTGCCGATCGGGCCGATGGACCAGCGCGCGATCGAAGAGCGCGGTGACTATCTACGGTTCCAGACCGAGCCGCTGGCGGCCGACCTCACGCTGGCGGGCAAGGTCGACGTCGAGCTGTGGATCTCGAGCGACGCTCCCGACACCGACTTCATGGTCAAGCTGGTCGACGTCTATCCCGACGGCTACGAGGC
>DATAFT010000516.1:0-3328 GCA_036257295.1 Thermoanaerobaculia bacterium | reverse complement strand
CCGCGGCGCGCCGCCTCCTCGACGAACGACGCGCCGTCCCAGTGGTCGCCTCGCCAGGTCACGAACAGGTCGCCGGGCTCGACCCGGCGCGAGTCGTGGCAGACGCCGTCGACCTCGAGCCCGGGGCGAGGGCGCGATCCCGCCGCCCACGACACCGGAAGCCCTGACACCAGATCTTCGAGCACCATGTCGCCGCCCGTCACGTCAGCCCGCTCCCCGTTCCACGATAGCGGCCGATCGCGGCTCGTCGCTCGCGCGCGTGCGCGCCATCCTCGAGCCACGCGAGGTGGAGCCCGGCGCGCGGCGGTCGAGCTCGGGATCTTCGAGCAGCTCGGGATCGGGCGGCACGCCGAGGTAGAGCAGGGCTTGTTTCATGACCGCGGCGAACACCGGGGCGGCAACGTCGCCGCCGTGGGTAGCGCCGCGCGGCTCGTCGAGCAGGACCAGACAGACCAGGCGGGGGCGGCGGGCCGGCACCATGCCCACGAAGTTCGCCATGCGCGCGGTCGGGGAGTAGCCGACGCCGGGGATCACCTTCTCGGCGGTGCCGGTCTTGCCGGCGACGCGGTAGCCGGGCACCGCGGCGCGGCGGCCGGTGCCGTCGGTGACCACGGTCTCGAGCACGCGCTCGAGGGTCACCGCAGTCTGCGGCGTGATCGCTCGCCCCATCGGGTCCGGCCGCTGGGTCTCCTCGGCGGCGCCGTCGCGTCCGATCGCGCGCACCAGATAAGGCTGGTGCACGACGCCGCCGTTGGCGAGCGCGGCAAAGGCGTTGGCGAGCTGGAGCGGCGTCACCGAGATGCCCTGGCCGAACGAGATGTAGGCCTTGGCGATCCGGCTCCAACTCGAAACCGGGTGCACGATGCCAGGGCTTTCTCCCGGCAGATCGATGCCGCTCCGGCGCCCGAAGCCGAACCCGGTGATCATCGAGTGCAGCGGCTGGTCGCCGATGATCAGCGCCGCCTTGATCACGCCGACGTTCGACGACTTCGCGATCACCTCACGGAAGGTCAGCAATCCGAACGACTTGTGGTCGTTGATCCGGGTCTTGCCGAGGACGATGCGGCCGTTCTCGCAAAAGAAGGGATCGTCGGGCGAGACCTTCAGGCTCTCGAACGCCGCGGCCGCGGTCACCATCTTGAAGCTCGAGCCGGGCTCGAAGACGTCGGAAATCGCGTGGTTCTTCCAGGCGCTGGGCGGATAGCGCGAGAAGGCGTTGGGGTCGAAGGTCGGGTACGAAGCCAGCGTCAGCACCGCGGAATCGCGGGGATCGAGGACGATGACGACGCCGGACTGCGCGCGCGAGGTCTCGACCGCGAGGCGGAGCTCCTTCTCCGCCATGTACTGGAGCGAAGCGTCGAGCGTGAGGTGGAGGTCCTGTCCCGGCACCGGCTCGTCGAACGGGTGCTCCGGGAGCGCCACCGACTCGCGCAGCGCGTCGCGCAGCAGCACGCGCTGAGCGGACTTGCCGCGCACCACGCTCTCGTACCGCGCCTCGAGCCCGCCCAGACCCTCGCCGTCCATGCCGACGTAGCCCAGCGTCTGCGCGGCGAGCTCGCGCATCGGGTAGTAGCGCCGGCTCTCGGTGAGGAAGTAGATGCCCGGCAGCGCGAGCTCGCGCACGCGCCGCGACACCTCGGGGTCGAGCTTGCGCGCCACCCACACGAACTCGCGATCGGAGTCGAGCCGCTTCGCGATCTCGGCCGCGCTCTGATGGAGGACCGGCGCCAGCGCCGCCGCGGTGCGCTCGCGATCGATCGGCACCGCTCCCGGAGACGCATAGAGCGACTCCACCTCGACCGACACCGCGAGCTCGCGCCCGCGCGCGTCGTAGATGGCCCCGCGCGGCGCCGCGATCTCGACCACCCGCTGCTGTTGGCTCGCCGCCTTGCGGGCGAACTCGGGGTGGCGCCGGACCTGGAGGTCGTAGAGCCGCGCGCCGACGCCGCCGGACCACGCCACCACCAGCACCGCGAAGAGGACGATCCGCGCTTTCATCGACGCTACTCGATCCTGGCGCTCACTCCGGTGGCCGCCGCCGCATCGACCCGCCCGGCCTCGGCGGGAGTGACGTTGGCCGGCGCCACGTCGATGGGCGTCACGCCATCCGGCGCGGGCGCCGCCACCCGCTCGACGAAGACCATCTGCTCGAGCGTGGGGAACTGCATGCCGAGCTCCTCGCCGGCGGCGGCCTCGACCCGCTCCAGGCTCTCGAGCCACGACGACTCGAGCTTGAGCTGGCGCTCGGTTTTCGCCATCTCCTCGAGCCTGCGCTCGAGAGCTCGCACGCGATAGCCACTGCGCACGATCTCGGTCTGCACCCAGGTGTAGGCGAGCAGCGCGATCGCCGCGGGCAGCACCGCGAACGCGAGCAGGCGCAGCTCACGGATGCGGCGGCGATCGCGCTCGCGCACGAGCAGGAAGTTCTTGACCGGCTGACGTCGCAGATACGGACTGACGGTCATCGCGAATCAAAGCCTCCGCGCCGCGCGCAGCCGGGCCGAGCGAGCTCGCGGGTTGCGCTCGATCTCGCTCTCCGGCGGACGCACCGGCTTCTTGGTGAGTACTTCGAGCACTTGCGTCTCCGAGCGCGAGCGGCCGGTGACCGGATCGACGTCGCCGCGCGAGGCCTCGCGCAGGATGTTCTTGACGATGCGGTCCTCCAGGCTGTGGTACGAGATCACCACCAGACGGCCGGCCGACTCGAGTCGCTTCAAGCCCGAGCGCACCATCGAGTCGAGCTGCTCGAGCTCCTGGTTCACCTCGATGCGCAGCGCCTGGAACACCTTGGTGGCGGGATCGATGCGCCGCCGCTCTTTGCCGCCGCCGCGCTTGGCGCGCCGCACGATGTCGCGCAACTGGTGCGTGGTCTCGATCACGACTTGCGAGCGCTCGCGGATCAAGGCCTTGGCCACCCGCCGAGCCTCTTCCTCCTCCCCGTGCTCTCTGAATATGCGTTCCAACGTCCCCTCCGGATAGTCGTTGACGATGTCGCGGGCGGTCAGCCCGCCACCACCCATACGCATGTCCAGCGTCCCCTCACGCTGAAAACTGAACCCGCGCTCGGGCTTGTCGAGCTGGAGCGACGACACCCCCAGATCGGCGAACAGACCCGAGAACGAAGCGATGCCGGTCTCGTCGAGCAGCTCCGCGAGCCTCGCGTTTTCGCCGAGGAGCAGAGTGACCCGGTCGGCGAACGGTGCGAGGCGCGAGCGGGCGAGCTCGAGCGCCTCGGGGTCTCGGTCGATTCCCACCAGACGGATCGCCGGGAAGCGCTCGAGCAGGTGATGGGCGTGACCGCCCAGGCCGACCGTGGCGTCGACGAAGA
>DATAFT010000237.1:0-3108 GCA_036257295.1 Thermoanaerobaculia bacterium | reverse complement strand
GTGCAGACCGCGGTGGTGATGGTGGTCTATCTGGAGGAGGCGCTGCAGCGTCAGGCCGCGACCGCCGCGCTCACCGTCGAGCGGATCCGCGCCGCGGCGATGGAGGGCGCCGTGCTGCGCCTGCGCCCGAAGCTGATGACGGTGTCGACGGTGGTGATGGGGCTGCTGCCCATCATGTGGTCGACCGCGACCGGCTCCGAGGTGGCCAAGCCGATCGCGACGCCGGTGTTGGGCGGCATGCTCTCGTCGCTGGTGCACGTGCTGCTGGTGACGCCCGTGATCTGGTCCTGGCTCAAGGAGCGTGAGCTGCGGCGCGGAAAGTCCCTACACGAAGGAATACGAGACCAGGCGTGACCATTTAGTACAGTCGTCTACCCTCGGTGGCGCGCCGACCCACATCGCTCCTGATCCTCACCATCGGCGGGCTGATCCTTATCGCCGTTTACGGCTACACCCGCCTCTACGCGCCCGACTCGCACTGCGGCGCCGAACGCTCCTTCCTTCCCGAGCACGGACCGATCGTGTCCGACGCCGGCCGGCGCTACCCGCCGGCGCAGCCGCCGCCCTGCGCCCGCAATCGGCATGGCGAGCAGGAACGGCTGGGGCAGGTGGTCGCGACCCACTGGTTCGTCGAAGCCGCTGGCATCACCTGGCACTTCGTGACCGCCGGCGACGACGCGGCGTCGTCCATCGCGGGCGGCAGCCGACCGCCGGTGGTCCTCCTTCACGGATTCCCCGAGTCGTGGTGGGCGTTTCACCATCAGATCGAGGCGCTGGCGCTCGCCGGGTATCCCGCGATCGCGATCGACGTCATTCCCTACGGGCAATCGGACAAGCGCACCGACCTCGACTATCGCTACCCGGCGATCGCGGCGGGCGTGCTGGCTCTGCTCGATCGCATCGGCGTCGATCACTTCGATCTGGTGGCCCACGATCGCGGCAGCGTGGTCGGCGATCATCTGATCGCGCAGTCGGGCGCGGCCGGCCGCGTCGACCGCTACGTCCGGATGCAGCAATCGGCCGACCGCACCCGCGACCAGCCCGGCCCACCGAGCCGGCTGATGGGCAGCCCGGCGGGAACGTTGCTGTACCAGAGCCGGCGCTTCCCGACCATGGTGTACCACGGTCAGCTGGTGGCTCGCCCGATCCCCGAGGCGGCCATCCAGCGACTCGATTACGAGTTCAAGTACCAGGGGATCGCCGACGCGGCGCCGCTCTCGTTTCGCACCACCAGCTCCGACCGGGAGCTGATCGACCGACTCCAAGGCTTGCTCGCCAAGATGACCATGCCCGTTCTCTTCCTGCAGGGTAGGCTCGATCCCGGGCAACAGCCGGGCGAGTACTTCCGCGTGGGCGAGGCGGTGGCGCAGGGCGAGCTGCAGTTCGTCGAGGCCGGACACTTCCCGCACCTGGAGACTCCGGAGCTGGTCAACGCGGCGGTGCTCGAGTTCCTGTCGAGGAGCCGCGTCACCGCGGCGGACCCTTCCCAGGGACGGCGCTAGCAAGCGAGGTAGACGCGATGCAGGACGCTTTCTTCAACGACGGCTCGCGACGGCTGCAAGACCGTTTCGAGACGCGCGAGCTCGCGGATCGGATCGTCGAGCGCGTGGTGCGCGCCGAGCTCTCGGACGACGATCGCGCGTTCGTCGAGCGGTCTTCCATGTTCTTCCTCGCCACCGCCGACGCGCATGGACGCCCCGACTGCTCGTACAAGGGCGGCGACCCCGGGTTCGTTCGCGCGATCGGGCCTTCGACGCTGGTGTTTCCGAGCTACGACGGCAACGGCATGTTCCGGAGCCTCGGCAACCTGTCGGTCAACCCCTGGGTGGGCATGCTCTTCATCGACTTCGAGAATCCGAAGCGGCTGCGCATCAACGGCCGGGCCACGCTGCACCAGCAGCACGAGTGGCTCGATCGCTATCCGGAGGCCGACCTGTTGGTCGAAGTGGTTGTCGCCGACGTCTTCCCCAACTGTCCGCGCTACATCCACAAGCTCGAGCGCCGCGAGGCGTCACCCTACGTGCCTCGCGCGGGCTGCGAGACTCCGAGGCCGGCGTGGAAGGACTCGAAGGCGTTCCGGGACGTGCTGCGCCCACGCGATCGGCAGCCGGCGGAGTAACTGCGGTGCCGCGTTCGTCACCGGATGGATAAGATGGGTACGATGAGTCGTTCGCCATTGGGGGCCTGGGTCGCGCTGACGGTGTTGGCGATGTCGATCTCCGCGGCTGCCATGTGCGCGGCCGTGGCTTGCCCCGCCGCCACGACGCGCTCCACCTGCCACCGCGCGCCGTCCGCACCGAGGCTCTCCGACTGTTGCGCGGCGCATTCGTCGTCCACCGTCGCGGTCGAGTCGGTGCTGGCCGCGATTGCCGGCCCGCGCGTCGCGTCGTTCGCCGTGGCGCCGACGCTCGCGCCGGTGGCGAGTGGGGACCTCGTCTTCGATCCTGCGTCCGGCCGCGCCTCGGTTGTCGAGCTCTTCACCCTCCATCGATCTTTGCTCCTGTGATCGCGGGCGGGCGTGCGCCCGCCTGCTCGCTCTCACCTCGATCGTCTGAGTGGCCGTCGCGCGGGCGACGGTCGAAGCCTGCTGTTCACAGGAGTGATTGCAATGACCTCACCAGGATCTCGAACCGATCGTCGTCGCTTCGTCGGCGGCGGCCTAGTTGCGACCGCGGCGTGGCTCGGTCGGCGAGCGATCGCCGCGGCTCAGCCACCACCCGACCACACCCACCACCACTCGGAGCCCGGTGCGGCGTCCAGCACCGTCGAAGTAGCCGACGCGGCGGTCGAGCATGTCGCCGCGGATGCGGCCGGCGGCGTGATCGAGACTCCCGACGTCCCCCGTCTGTTCTGGCGCTCCATCGATGGGGCCAAAGAGTTCCACCTCGTCTGCGACGTCGTGCGTCAACGCTTCCTCCCCTGGCGCGAGCCGTTCAACGTCTGGGGCTACAACGGCTCGGTGCCGGGGCCGACGGTGGAAGTGAACGAGGGCGATCGCGTTCGCTTCGTGGTCGAGAACCGGCTACCCGAGCCGACCTCGATGCACTGGCACGGTCTCGAGGTGCCACAGGACATGGACGGCGTGCCGGGACTGGGCCAGGACCTCAT
>DATAFT010000496.1:0-1578 GCA_036257295.1 Thermoanaerobaculia bacterium | reverse complement strand
GTCGATGCCCACCGCCTGGTGATGGGCATGGGTGTCGATCCCGAGCGCCTTGCACAACGCCGGCAGCAGGTGCTCCTTGTTCATCTGGGTCGCGCCCTGCACCGCCTCGTGGTCGACGTCCTTCGCGATGTCGCGAAGCTCCGCCACGGTCATCTTGGACAACTCTTCGTAGGTATGCGCCATCAGCGTTTGGCTCCTGTCGATGGTGGGGCGGCCGGGCCTGCGCGTTGGCGGCCCCGAGCGAGTCAGTGACTCTATCGCGGCGAGGCTGCGGAAGGAAGGCGCAGCGCCCGCGTGATAGCTTTTCACGTTCGTATGCGGCTGCGCATCACGCCCGCCGAGGGTGATCCCTTCGACTACGTCCTCGAGCGGGAATCCGTCACCGTCGGCCGTTCGTCGACCGCGGACCTCGCCCTCTCCGACCCCTTCCTCTCGCGCCATCACGCCCGCCTGACGCGCCGCAACGACCAGCTCCTGGTCGAGGACCTCGGCTCCCGCAACGGCACCTTCGTCAACGACCTGCCGGTCCAGGGCCTGACCGCGGTCAAGCCCGGCGACGTCATCCGGCTGTCCGCCAGCTCGATCGCGCTCGCCAGCGACCGCGCCACGATCTCGACCGCCACCACCCACGACAGCGGCATCGGCAACACCATCTTCAAGCCCGCCACCCAGCTGCTCGAGGAGGAGATCAGCTCCTCGACCGAGCGCCTCGACAGCGCCGAAGCGCTGCGCAGCTACGCGCAGCGGCTGGAGACCCTGCGCGACGTGCACGAGGCGGTGGCCGGAACGCTCACCGAGGAAGCGCTGCTGGCGATGATCCTCGACCGCATCTTCGAGCATCTCAAGCCGCAGCAGGGCGTCATCTATCTCAAGGAGGCGGACGGCGAGTACTACCAGGCCGCCACCCGCGCGCTGCCGGGGCAATCGACCGACATCCCGCTCTCGCGCACGCTGGTGCACGAGGTGCTCGACAAGGGCATGGCGGCGCTGGTGTTCGACGCCGCGACCGACCAGCGCTTCGCGGCTTCCGAGAGCATCATGATGTCGGGCATCCGCTCGATGGTCGCGGCGCCGCTGCTGGCCGAACAGAAGCCGATCGGCATGATCGTCCTCAACTCGAAAGTGGCGGTCCGTCAGTTCGTCGAGCAGGACATGGAGCTGCTGGCGTCGCTCGCCTCGGTGGCCTCGCTCAAGCTGAGGAACATCGAGCTGCTCGAGCGCGACGCGCAGCGGCGCCAGCTCGAGGCCGAGCTCGCGCTGGCGCGCCACATCCAGGTGAGCCTGCTGCCCGAGACGCTGCCCACCTTCGCGGGGTGGTCGATCCTCGGCCGCAACATCCCGTCGCGCGGCGTCTCCGGCGACTACTACGTGGTCGTCCCGCGCAAGGAAGACTCCGAGTGCGTCCTCTTCATGGCCGACGTGTCGGGCAAGGGCATCGCGGCGTCGATCGTCACGGCGTCGCTCGAGGCGCTGGCGGCGGCGCCGATCGAGAGCGGCGCGCCGCCGGACGAGATCTGCGATCAGCTCTGCCGCCGTCTCTACAAGCGCACGCCGCCGGAGAAGTACGCCACCGCCTTC
>DATAFT010000480.1:0-2983 GCA_036257295.1 Thermoanaerobaculia bacterium | reverse complement strand
GACCTCGATTGCGGGCCCCGCCATCGTGTGCACCCGTGCCCCCACCAACGCGATCGGTTGGCCGGCGCCGGCGTCGGCGGCGAGCGCACAGGTGGGAGACGGCGCCGCCACGGCGAGCGCCGCGACCGCAAGGACTTGCCCGACCCGCGGCGCGACCCTCAACGGTCGCCTCCCGTGGGCGTGCGCTCGCCGTCTGCCGCCGCGCCGACCTTGGCCGAGCCCGCCCACTTCAGCTCGAGCTCCTTCTTCGCCGCCTCGAGCCCCGGCCTTCGCTCGAGATCGAGCGCGCGGTCGAACAACACCTCGCCGTCGACGATCGTCTTCTGCACCACCGCGTAGATCGAGAGCGGGTGGCGGTCGTAGATCACCAGGTCCGCATCCTTTCCCTTTTCGATCGACCCGACGCGATCGGCGATGCCGAGCTGCAGCGCGGGATTGAGAGTCACCAGCTCGAGCGCTTCGGTCTCCGAGAGCCCGCCCCACTTCATGGCTTTGGCGGCTTCCTGATTGAGGTGACGCATCTCCTCGGCCGAGTCGGAGTTGATCGAGACCACGACCCCGCGCTCGGTGAGGAGCGCGGCGTTGTAGGGGATCGCCTCCCACGCTTCGATCTTGTAGGCCCAGCGGTCGGAGAAAGTCGAGGCGCCGGCGCCGTGCGCTCGGATCTCGTCGGCGACCCGATAGCCCTCGAGCACGTGCTGGAGCGTCTTGATCTGGAAGCCGAGCTCGTCGGCGAGACGCATCAGCTCGAGGATCTCGTCGGCGCGGTAGGAGTGAGCATGCACCAGGCGCTTTCCTTCGAGCACCTCGACCAGCGGCTCGAGCCGCAGGTCGCGCCGCGGGGGAATGGGCAACCGAGCGCCCTTCTTCTTCTCCGCTGCCTTGCGCTCCTCGTCGTAGCGGCGCCAATCCTCCTGGTAGGCGCGCGCCTCGGTGAACGCCTGCCGGATCACGTCGAGCACGCCCATGCGCGTCGCCGGATAGCGGCGGTCCTGGCCGGCGGGCGGGGTGGAGTTCGAACGCTTCGGGTTCTCGCCCATCGCGAACTTGATGCCGGGCGGCGCTCCGGCGAACAGCAGACCCTCGGAGTCGGCGCCCCAGCGCAGCTTGATCACGGCGTTGGTCCCGCCGATCGGGTTGGCGCTGCCGTGCAGGACGTTGGCGGTGGTGACCCCGCCGGCGAGCGCGCGATAGATGTTCGGGTCGCCGGGATCCAGCACCTCCTCGATCGCCGTCATCGACGACACCGGAATGCTGCCCTCGTTGACGCCGCCGTCGACCGCGATGTGGGAGTGGCAATCGATGATGCCGGGCATGACGAAGCCGCCGCCGGCGTCGATGACTCGAGCCCGGTCCGGGGCGCGCAGGCTGCGACCTACGCCCGCGATGCGACCGTCGCGGATCAGGATCTCGCCGTTCGGGATCTCGCCATCGGTGATGGTGAGTATGGTGGCGTTGCGCACCAGGGTCACCACGTGCTTTTCGCCGCCGGATGGCTCGGAGGCCGGCGCGCTCGGTGGCGGCGTCTCCGCCGCGGTGTCCGCCACCTCGATCGCCGGCGCCGTCTCGGTCTGCGTTTCCGCGGCGGCCGGCGAGTCGCTCGTCTCTACGGCGCCAGTCTCGAGGGAGGTCGTGTCCGGCTCTGCACTCTTCTGGTCCTCCGCCCCGCTGTCGAGATCGAAGATCCGCCCGTCGACGACGACGCGATCGAGTCGCGCGCCCTCGGTGAAGAGCTCGCCGGCGGTGACCAGCAGGTTCGCGATCTTCCCCGTCTCGAGACTGCCAAGCCGATCGTCGACGCCGTAGATGGAGGCGGCATCGAGCGTGAGCGCTCGCACCGCGGCGTCGCGCGCGAGGCCGGCGTCCACCGCCTTCTTCACCGCTTCCAGAGCACCTGCTGGATCGTCGAGCGCTTCGGTGGCGAACGCGAACTGGATACCGGCGCCTCGGAGCGCAGCGGGCGTCTCCGGCGCGCGCGCGCGCAGGCGCAGCGCGCGCAGCGTCTCGCGCGCCTCCGGATCGGGATCCTTGGCCGCAGCCGGCCAGTCGAGCGCGACCAGGACGGGCGCTCGGGCCGACACCACCGCGGCGATCGCGTCGAAAGCCTCCTGTCCGCCGTAGAGAATGGGTCGCGACTCCAGCGCTTTCGCCAGCGACACCGCGCGCTCGATCTCGATCCTCGATCGCGCCGGCAGCAGGATCGGCGTGCCGTCCTCGAGCATCTCGGCCAGCGGCCGCAGCGTTCGGTCGTAGTCCGGCCGGTGCAGGCCCAGCGGATCGGCTTCGTAGCGGCGGGTGGCGGAGAGGAAGTGCCGGGCGTCGAGAAAGAGCTGGCGCAGGTAGGCCTCGGTTCCCATCAGCGAGCTGGGGAATCCGCGCCAGGTGGGACCGTTGGTGCGTGTGTCGAGCCGGAGTGCGATGCGATCCGCCACCACCGCGGAGCCGCGGCCGTAGGCGTCGGCGCCGCCCGCCAGGTTCACCAACGCGGCTTGTCCCGTGACGATGCCTTCACGCGGCGCCACCGCCCCCGCCGAGAATCCCGCGCGGCGCCACTTGTCGAGGCTGCTCGAATCGAGGAGGTCCGCGGCGCGCAGCCACGGCGTCGTGGCGGGGCGATCCTCCGAGCCGCGAGCGACCGGCGCGTCGTTGCCCGTCGGCACCGGCGGCATCACCAACGGCAGCGGCGCGAGACCGTCGATCAGGCCGGGATAGACCGTGAGCCCGGCGCCCTCGATGATCCAGGCGCCCACGGGCGGCTCGACGTCGGCGCCGATCGCGGCGATGAGGCCACGATCGACCACGATCGTGCCGCCATCGAGCGTAGCTCCCGAGACCGTGACCAGTCGAGCGTCGCGGATCGCTAACGGCGCGCCGCCGTCGGGACCATCGACCGCGCGAGCCGACGACAACGGCAGCGCGAGCAGTACCACGACCAGCGCCGATGGGACCGAGAGGTCGCCTCGCGGGCGACGGGGGCGGAGGC
>DATAFT010000346.1:0-2306 GCA_036257295.1 Thermoanaerobaculia bacterium | reverse complement strand
TAACTGGGAGAGGCGACCGAGCGCATGCAGGTTGGCGAAGGTGGCTCCGCCGGCTCGCGCCGGCGCGATCTGACTCTCGCCACGCCGCCACGCGGACGTCCACCGAGCCGAGATCGCGAGCGAGCGCTCGACTTCGGAGGGTCGGCTCATCGCTTTGAACGCCCGCATCTGGTCGAGGGCCGCGCGAGCCTCCACGGTGAGGGACTCGGGCGTCTGCGGCTCGACGCCGTGGGCGATGAAGCGGAGCATCGCTCCCGCGAACACGCCGGTGCTCAATGCGGCGCCGCACTCGCCAGGGCAGGATGGCCGCTGAGCCCATCCCTGGAGTCGATCGTCGAGTCGGAGCAGCACCCAATCGCCGCGCCGTTCCTGCAACGAGTAGGTACGGCCCTGAGGGAGGCGGCCGCTGACCGGGGCTTCCAGCGCGGGTTGCGCGCGTAGCGCATCCATGCCGGCGGCGGCTTGCACCAGCGCCGGGATCGACGCTTCGCTCAACTCGAGCCGTTGGACCACGATCCGGCTCGGTCGTAGGCGAACGGCGAGGTCCTTGCCGCCCATCTTTTGCGGCAACTGGAGCGACCAGGCGAAGTAGGTTTCGACCACGTTGCTCGGAAGCTGGACGTAGGCGTCGATCAGGACCGACTCCTTCGATCGGCGCACCCGACCCCAGACCGCGAGCGACACATTCTGGGCTTCGACGATCTGGTCCACCTTGTCGAAGTAGCTCGGCGCGCCGGGAGCTTCGGGCGCGAGGTCGCCCTGGTAGCGCAGGACGCCGAGCGAGGTGAACGAGCTCTCGATCAGGATCGCTCGACCGATGAGCGCGGCGAGCGCATCTCCGAGCCCGGTTGAGTCGGGGTCTTCGAAGGTGAACACCGCGATTCGTTGGCTGGCGCCGGGAATGTGGCGGGTAAGACGTCCCTGCTTCAAGAGCTCCAGCTCCTGCCTCACGTCGATCTGCTTTTCGCCGTGGATGGCGGGGACGGCCGCAGCCAACCAGAACGAGACGATCAGGAGCGAGCACGCGATGCGGTCGCCGCGCCTCATGACTCCCTCCTCAGGTCGAGCAGGCCCAGCGCGCTCTGACAGCGCTCGCGCGTGGCGCGTAGCGGATCGGTGGGACGCCCGAGCTTCCGTTCCGCCTCGACCGCTACTTCGACGCATTCGGTGTAGCGGCGCCGCTCCTCGTACCCGCGCGCGATCGCGGTCAGGATCGCTCCCAGAGTCTCGTCGTCGAGCTCTGCCGCGCCCAGGTCGCCGAGCTCCACGTCACGTTTGAACGCTCGGACTGGCGGCACCAGCAAGGCGAAGCGGTCGGAGACGAGCGTGTGCACGTCGAACCCGGTGCTGGTGCGTTCGATGTTTCCGGATAGGAAGGCGTCGGCTCCGAGCGCTTGCGCGTAGCGTCCACCGAGGTTCACCGACCGAGGGCTTGCCTCGTCGCAGGCGATCACCTCCGGCAGGACCGCGTTGTCGGGAAAGGCGAGCGCCTGGACGACTGGCAGGAGGTCGCCGTCGAGCATCTGGGCGATGCGTTCGGCGAAGCCGCTGCCCGCGGTCGCCGGCGAGTCGACCGGCGGGAGAATGTGGCCGACCACGACTCCGGACCCTGCGTTCATCCTGCAGTCGCGCAGTCCACTTGCGAGCAGGCCCACGTTTCGCTCGACCGGCTCGCTCGAGACCGCAGACAGATCGAGCGACTGGGACCACGGATCGTAGTCGTCGTGTCGGGCCGTCAGCTCGACGGCCCCCGCCTTCCGGCGAGCGCGGAAAGCGAGACTGAACCGTCCCTCGCCATCACTCTGGGTTGCCCCCAGCAGCGTCCCAGCGCGCCGGGCCTCGACCACGGCGCCGGGGAGCGAGATGCCGGTCGCGCTGTCTTCGACCAGACCGCGGATCAGCGCGTCCGAGCCGAGCATGCGGTCGCGCGCGATCCAGAGCGCGGCGACCGCGAGGCCGAGGACCGCGACCACCGAACCGGCCGCGACCGCGACGCGCAGGCGCCGGCGGCGCGCGATGGCGTCGACGCGCGCCAGCACCTCGGCTACCACGTCGCCGACCGGCTGCAGGACGGTGACCGAGCGCAGGTAGGGATCGATGTCGTCGAAGGGAGTGTCGCCCACCATCACCGGCAGCACCCGGCCGCGTGGGCGCGGCCACCGCTGGCGCGCCAGGCCCAGCTCGGTGAGCGCGTAGCCGCCGGGCGCCAGCGAGTCGGGGCTGATCAAGAACAAGAAGAGCTGGCTCGAAGCCAGCTCTTCACGGATCTTGCCGTCGAAGTCCTCGCCGGGGCTCAGCGCATCGAA
>DATAFT010000220.1:0-9420 GCA_036257295.1 Thermoanaerobaculia bacterium | reverse complement strand
GACGATGACGAAGACGTCGCCGATGGGCCGGCCCTGGGCTTCCTCCATGGGCCAGCCCGTGAGCACTTCGGCCGCCGGATTGAGGAAGACGATCCGGGCAGCGGTGTCGGTGGCCATCACCGCGTCGCCGACGCTGGCGAGAGTGACCTGCCACCACTGTTGGCTCCGCAGCATCGACGTTACGGTGGTCTCGAACCCAGGAAAAGAAGGTAACACGACTCCCGGCGCCGTCCGCGAATGGGTCTTCCGGGGCCGCCGGGTGGAAGTCTGTAGCGACCCAGGGCGATCCCACCTGGTTCACCGGCCGGCCCTGCATGACGATCTTCATAACGAGATATAGCTAAAGTCATAAGGCCCTCGGGTTAGCTTCTGCTAGGTTTCGCGGGCTCTGTCGCTTCTTTGGACCCGGAACTGGGTCGTGTGATCCCGGCTTGGCAGGTCGGTGTTCGAGTGAGCTAGTGCGGTTCCATCGAGGTGGCTGCGCTACCTCGATCCACTCTCGAACGAATCTCGCAAGCGCCCTCCCTCGAGGAGGGTGGTGGGTATACTCGTCGGCGCATCCTCGCGGATTCCCGCCCGATGGCCTATCAGAAGCCACTGCTTTCCGTCATCTCGCCCTGTTACAACGAATCCGCGGTCATCGGCCTCTTCTACCAGACGCTGCGGCCGGTGCTCGAGTCGCTCGACCAACTCGACTTCGAGATGGTCTTCGTCGACGACGGTAGCTCGGACGACACTCTCGAGCAGCTGAATCGTCTCGCCCAGAGCGATCCCGCGCTGAGGGTGCTCGCCCTGTCCCGGAACTTCGGCCACCAGGTTGCGCTCACCGCGGGGATCGATCACGCCGCCGGCGACGCCGTGGTGATGATGGACTCCGATCTCCAGCACCCGCCCTCGGTGATCCCGGAGCTGGTCCTCCAGTGGCGCGCCGGACACGACGTGGTCAACGCGATCCGCCAGAGCACCGACGGCGAAGGCTGGTTCAAAGGCCTCACCTCACGCGGGTTCTACGCGCTCCTCAACGCGCTCAGCGGCACCAAGGTCCCCCCCGGCGCGGCGGACTTCTGTCTCCTGTCCCGGCGCGTGTGCCAGTCGTTGCGCGACATGCCGGAGCGACACCGCTTCCTGCGCGGACTGGTGTCGTGGGCCGGCTTCGACCGCGCCTTCGTGCCCTACGTGGCGCCGCAGCGCGCCGCCGGTCGCACCAAGTACAGCGTGGTGAAGATGGTGGGCCTCGCGCTCGACGCCGTCTTCTCGTTCTCCGCCGAGCCGCTTCGTCTCGCGCTACGCGCCGGCCTCGGCATCACCATCTTCGGTTTCGCCTATCTCGCTTACTCGCTGATCTACGGCTACCTCCTGAGCGGGCTCGTTCCCGGATACTCGTCGCTCATCGCTTTGATGATGATCCTGGGCGGATCGCAGTTGATGTTCATCGGACTCATCGGCCAGTACCTGGCGCGGATCTTCGAGGAGGTCAAGGGCCGCCCGATCTACCTCCTCAAGCAGGAGCCGCCCGAGGCGCGGGTGCGCCTGCGCGCCGCCGAGCGGGGATAGTGCGCTCCACGGTCTCCATCTGATCTCCGGGCTCTCCTGATGTCGCTCCTGGTCGTCAACGCCGACGATCTCGGGGTGTCGCGCGGCGCCAACCTCGGCACCGTTCGCGCTCACCGCGAAGGCATCGTGACCAGCGCCAGCCTGGCGGTGACGACGCCGTTCTACGAGCACGCGGTCGAGTCCTGCGTGCGCGCGTGTCCCGACCTCGGCATCGGTCTCCACTTCACGCTGACGTCGGGCCGTCCGGTGAGTCCGCCCGAGCGGGTGCCGTTGTTGATCGACCGCGCCGGATTCTTCCGCTGGCGCTTCCTGCCATTGCTGGCGCGGCTCGGGCCGGGCTCGCCGCGCGCGCTGCTGGACCAGATCGAGCTCGAGCTCGAGGCGCAGCTCCACAGGATGCTCGCCGACGGCATCGAGCCCGATCACATCGACGGTGAGCGCCACGTCCACCTCCTGCCCGGCGTGTTCGAGCGCGTGGCGGCGGCGGCGCGACGCCACCGGGTGCCGTTCGTCCGCGTCGGGCGCGACCTGGGCGTTCGCTTCCTGCGGGCGGGACACGCCGCGGGGCTGGTGGCGCGCGGCGGGTTCCTCAAGTCGTGGCTGATCGGCACGCTGTCGCGTCGCGCGCGCAGCACCTCGCCCGATCTGCGCAGCGCCGAGCAGGTGGCGAGCTATCTCTACTCGGGGCGGCTCGATCTGCTCCTGCGCCAGCTCCTCCACGCCGACGCGCTGCCGGGCGTCACCGAGGTGATGGTGCACCCCGGCGTGCCCGAGGAGAGCCGCTCGCTCTCGCTGGGCAACGCCGAGCTCGAGCGATACGTCGCGTCGGAAGACCGCCGCCACGAGATGGATGCCTGCATCGAGGCGCGGCAGTGGACCGGCGCCTGGACGCTTACCAACTTCAGGCGGCTCGCGGGGGAGACGCGGACGTGACCGTGGCGCCTCTCGCGCGCCAGCACGGATCGACGGCATGCCCGTAGGCCCCTCGCGCACCGCCGAGATGGTCTGCTTCGCCCGCGCCGGTGAAGCGATGCGGCCGGCGTCGCGACGGATCGTCGACGATCCCTACGCCCGTTTCTTCCTGCGCCCGATGGTGCAGAGCATGTTGGGAGGACGCTCGAATCGCCGCTCGCCCCTGCCGATCGCGGGCACGCCGGCGGAGCTCACCACCTTCGTGCTGTGCCGTCATCGCGCCATCGACGATCGGCTGGTGTCCGCTCTCGACGACGGCGTCGAGCAGGTCGTCATCCTCGGCGCCGGCTACGACACTCGCGCCTGGCGCTTCGCGGAGAAGCTCGGCGGCCGTCCGGTCTGGGAGGTGGACTTCCCGGCCACCGCGCGGCGCAAGGAGAGCCTGGCGCGGCGGCACGCCGCCGAGCTGCCGGCGACGACACTGCATCGCGTCGAGGTCGACTTCGAGCGCGACTCGTTCACGGAGCGCCTCACGGCCGAGGGTTTCGTCTCGGGCGCGCGCACGTTCTTCGTCTGGGAAGGTGTATCGATGTATCTGACGCGACGGGCCGTCAAGGAGAGTCTCGACGCGATGCGCGACCTCGGTGGCGCGGGATCGGAGTTGGCCGCCGACTTCTGGTACATGGTCGATGCCGTGGATCCGGTCTCGTTCCTGCGCCGCTTGCAGCCCAATCTGCTCGCGCTCCTCGGCGAGCCGGTGCTCTTCGGTATTCACCCGGAAGACGTCGGTGACTTCCTCGCGCGGCAGAAGATCGCGGCGCGGGAGGTGCTGGTGGCGAGCGACCTCGAAGCGCGCTACCTCGCGGGGGACTCGCGTCGTTGCTACCCCGCGTTCTACGTCGTGGCGGCGGGGTGGTAATGACGACCGAGCTGCGCCGCGTCGAGTTCCCGCCCAAGGACGACCCACTACGCGACGACGTTCGCGTGCTCGGCGCGCTGGTGGGCGCTCTGCTGCGCGAGCAGGGGGGCGCGGCGCTGTTCGAGCGCGTCGAGACCGTGCGCCAGGCGTCGATCCGCACGCGCGAAGGCGACCGCGACGCCGAGGCCGGCATGCGCTCGCTGCTCGCGGGCCTCGCCGCGGCCGACGCGGAAGAGCTGGTGCGGGCGTTCTCGACCTACTTCCAGGTGGTGAACCTGGCCGAGAAGATCCACCGCATCCGCCGCCGTCGCGACTATCTGCGCGAGCCTGGCGCGGCGCAGCGCGCGAGCCTGCTCGACGCCTGCCTCGAGCTGCGCCGCGTGCGCGGCGCGCTCGACCGGTCGCAGCTCCAGGATCTGCTCGACGGTCTGGTGATCGAGCCGGTCTTCACCGCCCATCCGACCGAGGCCACGCGCCGCGCCATCCTCGAGAAGCAGCAGTGGATCGCTCGCGACCTGGTCGAGCGCCTCGACGCCGTGCTCACGCCACCGGAGGATGCCGCGGTGTTGGCGCGGGTCCGTACCCACCTGACCGCGGGGTGGCAGACCGAGGAGCAGCCGCGCGAGCGCCCGGCGGTCTCCGACGAGCGCGAGCACGTCCTCTTCTTCCTCGCCGACGTCCTCTACTGGGTGGTCCCGCCGTTCCTCGAGGAGATCGAATCGGCGCTCGCGGCCGTGTTCGGCGACGAGGGCGCCGCGGTGCGCGTGCCCGAGGTGCTGCGCTTCGGATCGTGGGTCGGCGGCGACATGGACGGCAACCCCAACGTCAACGCGGCGACCATCCGGGAGTCGCTCGAGCGTCACCGATCGCTCATCGTCGGCCGGTACCGCGACGAGATCCTCGACTTGTGGGAGCGGCTCACGCAGTCGACCGCGCGGATCGGCGTCGATCCCGCGCTCGAGGAGCGCATCGCCGACTACCGCACGCGCTTCCCCGCGCGCGCCGCCGAGGTCCGTCCACGACACCGCGACATGCCGTACCGCGTGCTCCTGCAGCTCATCGACGCGCGGCTGCAGGCGACCGGAGACGACGCCGCGGAGCGTTACGGGCGTCCCGAGGAGCTGCTCGACGATCTGCGCCTGATCGCCGGGAGCCTCGAGCATCATCGTGGCGGACACGCCGGCCTGTTCTGGGTGCGTCGCCTCGCGCGCCGCGTCGGCACCTTCGGCTTTCACCTGGCCACGCTCGACGTGCGACAGGACGCACGCGTTCACCGCGAGGTGGTGGGGCGGCTGATCGGAGATCGCGAATGGGAGAAGAAGCCGGCGGCGGAGCGGGCGGCGCGACTGCGTGTGCTGCTCGAGCGCGCGCCCGGCGGGTCGCCTGCGGTGGCGGACGCCGGTGACGACGCGACGCGAGCGCGTGTCCTCGACGTTTTTCGCGCGCTGCGCGAGAGCCGGCGCCGATTCGGCGTGCGCGCGGTGGGTCCGTTCATCGTCAGCATGACGAACGGTGTCGACGATCTTCTCGGCGTGCTCGCGCTCGATCGGTGGGCTGCCGGCGGTGGCGACGCGGCTGGCGGCGCCGGCGCCGGTGAGGCGGTCGATCCGCATCTGGAGGTGTGCCCGCTGTTCGAGACCGTGGGCGACCTCGGCGCGGCGCCCGAGGTCATGCGCGACCTGCTCGCCGATCCGGTCTACCGGCGTCATCTCGGCGGCCGGCGCCAGATGGTCATGCTCGGCTACAGCGATTCGTCGAAGGACGGTGGACTGGTGGCGTCGCGCTGGGCGCTACACCGCGCCCAGGAGCGACTGGTCGAGGTGGCGAGCGAGAGCGGTGTCGCATTCACTTTCTTTCACGGCCGTGGCGGGTCGGTGGGGCGCGGCGGCGGCAAGACGCACGACGCGGTGCTGGCGGCGCCGCGCGGCAGCGTGGCCGGCGTGCTACGCACCACCGAGCAGGGCGAAGTGATCAACGAGAAGTACGGGCTGCGCGGCATCGCAACGCGCTAGCTCGAGCGCATGACCGGCGCGGTGATCCTCGCCACCGCCGCTCCCGATCCGCCGGTCGCGGCCGCCGAGCGCTGGCACGATCTGCTCGACGAGATGGCGGCGGCGAGCCGCGAGCGCTACCGCGCGCTGGTCTACGGCGATCCGCGTTTCGTCGATTACTTCCGCGGCTCGACGCCGATCGACGTCATCGAGCGGCTGGCGATCGGGTCGCGCCCGGCGTCGCGGCGCAGCGGCGCCGGAATCGAGGACCTGCGCGCCATCCCGTGGGTGTTCGCGTGGACGCAGAACCGCCACCTGCTGCCCGGCTGGTTCGGTCTCGGGACCGGCCTGCGCGCGATCGTCGACCACCACGGCGAGGAGGCAGCGCGCGAGATGGCGCGGAGCTTCCCGTTCGCGGCGAACCTGCTCGACGACGCCGAGATGGCGCTGGCCAAGGCCGACCTGGCGATCGCGGCTCGCTACGCGGAGCTGGTGGAGGACTCGCAGGCTCGCGCCCTCTTCGGGCCGATCGAAGCCGAGTTCCGCCTCACACGCGATCTCGTCCTCGACCTGCGCGATCGCACCGAGCTGCTCGAAGGCGAGCCGGCGCTGCAGCGATCGATCCGGCTGCGCAATCCGTACGTCGATCCGATGAGCCTGTTGCAGGTCGAGCTGTTGCGGCGCTGGCGGGCGGGCGGGCGGCGCGATGACGATCTCTTCCACGCGCTGCTCGCCACCGTCCAGGGGATCGCGGCCGGCTTGCAGAACACGGGTTGAGAGTGATGGCGACGCGAAAACGCGGCAAGAGTACGTCGCGCAAAGAGCCGGAGCGGCTCCCGACTCACCTCGATCGCGCTCCCCGCCGCGACCACGCCGCCGATCGCGCGCTGTTCGAGCAAGCTCTCGAGCGGCTGGGGGCCGAGGACGTCGAGAAGGAAAGCCCGGACGCGGCCCAACGCGCCGAGACCGAACGCCAGGCGCGCTTCGCCAAGCGCGTGACGCGCGGCGAGATCGAGCCGGCGGCATCGGTCGATCTGCACGGGCTCGACCGCGACCAGGCCGCGGCGAGGCTGCGGCGCTTCCTCTCCGCGGCGACCGGTGAGGCGGTCCTCGTCATCCACGGCCGGGGAGCAGGCATCGTGCGCGCCGCGGCGCTCGCCGAGCTCGATCGCCATCCGCGCGTCGCCGAGCATGTGCCCGCTCCGCGTTACCTGGGCGGCGAAGGCGCGCGACTGGTCCGACTGCGGCCCAACACTGGGTCCCGCGCCGTCCTCGGCGCCAAAAACAACAGCTAGCGCGGCGTGCTATTCAGCACGCCAAGCGCTAACTCGGCTCGATCGAGAGTCGCCGCGGTCGCCCTGGCTCGAGCGAGAAGGGAACTCCGTCGACCAGCGTCGCCCCGTCGTACTCGGTTGCGTCTCCGGTGTCCAGATCGCGTACGACGTAGGAGCGGCCGCTCTCGACGGTGAACCACTCGGGAGACCCATTGCGGCGCGGATAGTCGCGTCGCAGGTTCCAACTGGTCCGATGACGGACGCCGTCGAGGCACAGCCGGCCGGACCAGGGGCCGTCGGCCGCCAGGTACAGGCGAAGTCCATGGTCCTGCGCGCCGCGGTCCGCGCCGCCGATCCGGAGGTCCTCGCGCCACGGTTCGAGACGCGCGCCCCGCGTCTTCCACTCGGCGTAGAGCATCGCGGTCCGCACGAAGTTGCCGTCGAGGTACTCGCGCGCGATGAAGCCGTCGCGCCGTTGCATGCCGAGGAGGACGGAAATCTCGTCGTCGATCCACTCCGCCGCGCCGTCGACGGGGTGAAACGGCAGCAGGCAGAGCATCGACTCGATCGCGTCGGCGTAGCCGTCGTGCGGCGCCCCACGCTCCCAGCGGAAGTGGTGGAGTCGCGATGCCGCGCGCATGACCCGCTCGATTTCGTCACCGTAGCGGCCGTCATGCATCGAATCGGAGCTCCCGTCGTTCTCGGCCAGATCAGCCATGACGAACGCGTTCGCCAGGTAGCCCCAGGTGTCGACCACGCGGCGGGGCCGGCCTTCGCGGAGCCTGCCGGTCGCTGGATCGACGTGGTCGATCCACAACCCGTCGAGCATGCGCTCCGCATCGATCACCGATCCGAGCATGGCGTGCACCGGCGAGCGGAGGCGATCGGCGAGCGCACCTCCTTCGAGGCGTTCGAGCAGGTAGATCTCGGCGAGGCCGGGGACGACCTCGCCGCCGTGATCGCGCAGCTTGACGTAGTCGTCCGCTGGCGCACTCTTCACCCGGTCCCACGCGCGCGGCGGCAGGAAGCCACTGCGCGGCAGTGCGTCGTCGGCGTACCACGCCGCGATGCGTTCCGCCATCTCCAGCTGGCCGCCGTCTCGCGTGAGCGGATAGAGACGAGCGACGACTTGGAGCAGATTGCCGTTGGTCTCTGCTCGGGTGGAAGGAATGGGACCGTGGCTGGTCTCGACCGCGGCGTGAGCGATCACTTCGCCCACGACTTCACGCAACCGATCGAGCCAGGGGCCTTCCCCCAGCCGCTCCACCAGCGGCACCAGGCCGTCCGCGGCGTACTCGGCACCGTTTTGTAGACGTTCCTCCTCGGACTCTTCGACCACCGTCATCGGCTGCAGCCGGATCGTGCGCGGAAGCGTGCCGCCGGCGAACCGGCGCTCCGCCGCCAGGACCTCTCGCCAAGTCGGCTCCTCTTCCGGCGCCACACGGATGGAGGCGTAGAGCATGTGGGGGAAGAGATCGGCCCCGGTGTCCTGTCCGTTCCAGACCAGGGCACCGCCCTCCTCGCCGCCGCGCGGGAAGAGTCCCGTCTCCGAATCCCGGATCACCCTCCAGGCGCGCACACAGGCACGCGCCGCGCGAAATCCTTGCTGGCCGAGATCGGCGTTGGCTTCGGCCTCGCCGTTGACGTCGAGCGCAGCCTGCGCGGCGCGTAGCCGCGCCACCCGCTGAGCGTGCAACGTCGGGTCGAAGGTGAAGCCGGCGCGCCACAGCGAGTAGGCAGCGGCGGCGCCGGCCAGGAGGAGCGGCACCGAGAGAGAGATCGCGGCGATGGCGCGCCCGAGGCTATTGTCGCCGGGCCTCAAGGCGCGGCTCGCGCGCCCAGGATCTCGGCGAGCTCGGCCGCGTTCGCCTGCGCGTGATCGCGGTAGCAGTTGTTGAACAGCACGTGCACGGTGCCGGCACGCTCGCCCAGCTCGGCGATCGGTCCGGCCAGAGCCTTCATCTCGGAAGTCGAGTAGCGATAGTCGAAGCGTTCGGCGGCGGTGGCGAGGCCTTTCTTCTCCCAGGTGTCGCGGTTGCGCCCGTGCAGGCGCACCACGGCGAGCTCGGGCGTGGTCACTTCCCACACCGCCGGGATGCTCGACGAGAATCCCTGCGGCTCGTCCACGATCACGTTGGCGAGACCGCTATCACGCTCGAAGGCGACCGTCCGCTCGCCGTTGCCGGCGTCGAACCAGGTGCGGTTCCGGAACTCGACCGCGATGGCGTCGCCCGGAAGCCGTCGCGCGCATTCGAGAACGTGGTCGCGATTCGAGCGCCGGTTGACCACCCACGGCGGGAACTGGAAGACGACGGCGCCGAGCTTTCCCTCGGCGCGCAGCGGTTGGAGCGCCGAGCGGAAGCGCTCCCAGAGATCGTCGCGCGCCGCGGCGGGCAGATCGTCGTAGTAGACGTTCTTCTTCTCGACCTTGCCGAGGCGCTCCCGCACCTCGACCGGCAGCGCGTCGAGCGGGGTCTGGTGGAGCGTGAAGAGACGGAACGCCTTGACGTCGAACACGAAACCCGGCGGCGTGCGCTCGACCCACAGCGCCGAGTTCCGCTCCGAGGGAAGTCCGTAGTACGAGCTGTCGACCTCGACGATCGGGAACTGCTCCGCGTAGTAGCGAAGCCTCGCTTCGGCGGTGCGCGCCGTGCGCGGGTAGAAGAGCCCGGAGTCGAGGAGGGTCTTCTCGGTCCAGGAGGTGGTGCCGATGAGCAGCCGTCCCACGTAGACAGGATGTCATCCGGCGGCCGAGCGCCCAAGGGTTTCG
>DATAFT010000322.1:0-1636 GCA_036257295.1 Thermoanaerobaculia bacterium | reverse complement strand
TAGTCGGCGTCACCGCTGTAGCCGTGGATCAGGATCACCGGCGGACCCGAGCCCAGCTCGAGATAGTGGAGCTTGACGCCGTCCGGCGCTACGACCCAACCGTGCGCCGGCTCGATCGCGCTCGCCGCGGCCGCCACGCAGTGCAGCAGAAGAAACGCGCGCGACGCTGATTGCAATCTATGCGACACTGTGTCTCGGCTATAGTGCCACCTCCAAAATGACCGGTCAATCTGGATCTCGGATCGTCCTGCTGCTGGCGCTGGTGGTCGCTGCCGCTTTGCAGTCGACGAGTTGCCGCAGCACGCCGGCCAGCGCCGCGGAGAACGACTACCTCGCCGCCGACCTGCGCCGCGAGGTGGAGGCGCTCAAGCACTCTGTCGCGCGCGAGCCGACCACGCCGACCACGCTCGAGGCTCGCACCAACGTGTTGTGGCGTTGGGTCAACGCCTACGCCCTGACCGGCGGCCCGATACCGGTCAACCTGCCGCAAGAGGTCGCGGTGATCCGGTGGGGCCTCGACGATGATCGCGGTCCCGACGAGACCATCGTCGAGGACATGGACTTCTTCACGTTGAAGCGCCTGTCGTCGATCGTCGATGGCTACGTGCGGGAGCTCACGCTCAAGGACGAGACGCCCGACGCGCTCGGCGAGCTGCGCATCGATCCCCCGGGCCCGGTCGCGGCGGGAAGTCGGGCGACGCTGCGTGTGACCTTCACCGTCGGCTCGCTGGCGATGCAGCCGGGCGGCGCGCTCCTGATGGGCACTCAGTACATGGGCGATCAGGGTAGGGAGCAGCTCGAGGATCCGGCCGGCGACGACTACGTCTCGATCGCGTCGTCGAATCCGCAAGCGCGCTTCGAGCCGATCAAGGTGCCGCTCGCCGGGCTACACGGCGGCTTCGTGGTCCAGCGGCCGACGCCGGCTTACCGACTGATCGGTCCCGCGCTGGCTCCGGGCGACACCATCACGCTCACCTACGGCGACCGATCGGGCGGATCGCGCGGGCTCAAGATCCAGACCTTCACCACCGACGCGCTGGTGTTCGCGGTGTACGTCGACCTCGACGGCAAGGGCAACTTCTTCACACCGCGCTGGCCGAGCGTCGCGGTGGTCGGCGGACCGGTGCGCTCGGCGTGGGCGTTGGCACCGTCGGTGGTCGATAGCGGTGAGTCCTTCACTCTCGGGATTCGCAGTCAGGACGCGCTCTACAACCGCGCCACCGGTGCGATCCCGGCGTACGGCGTTCTCCTCGACGGCAAGCAGGTCGGCGAAGTTGCCGCGTCCCAGAACGCCATCGCGACGGTTGCGAACCTGAAGATCGACGCGCCAGGCGTGCATCGCTTCACGGTGGTCTCCGCCGACGGGGCGATCCGCGCCACCAGCAATCCGGTCCGCGTGCGCGAGAATGCGTCCACACCGCGCGTGCTGTGGGGTGAGACGCACGGACACTCGGGCTACGCCGAAGGTCAGGGCACCGCCGCGGGTTACTTCCGTTACGCCAAGGAGGACTCGCGCCTCGACTTCGTGACGCTCTCCGAGCACGACTTCTGGATGGACGACTACGAGTGGAAGACGATGCAGGACCTGTCGCGCCAGTCGACCCTGGACGGCACCATCGCCTTCCTCGGGTACGAG
>DATAFT010000278.1:0-5387 GCA_036257295.1 Thermoanaerobaculia bacterium | reverse complement strand
GTGCGCGACCGGGCGCTCGCGCTCGACTGGGGAATCAAGGGCCTCGCCGCCGAGCTCTCGCGCCGGCACGTGGAGACGATCGACCTCAGGGGCTCCTTCGAAACCGCCAACGCCGAGACCCGGGTCGAGGTCTCGTTCGGCGGCGCCTTCGAGCTCGAGCGCCGTCGCCTCGGTCTCGAGCTCGAGCTCGCCGATGCCGAGCTCGGGCAGATCGCGCGGCTGCATTCGACACTGGCGTCGCTCGCGCATCTCGATCTGAGCCTTGCCGCTCGAGCGCGCCTCACCCTCGACGTGGACGATTTGGTGGTCGACCCGATCGAGATCCGTCTCACGGGAGAGCGCGCGCCCGCTCCCGCGGTGGTGCGCGGCGACGCGCGCTGGGCGGCAGCGACGAAGACTCTCTCGGCCGCGGCCTCGACCGTTGGGTTCGACCTCTCGCTGCTCGCCCCGCTCTCCGCCACGCTCGCCGAGCGCCTGGCCGCCGCGCCGCCAGTGCCCGCGCTCGACGCGGACATCGACATCGAGGCGAGCCCGCAGCGTCGCAGGCTGCACGCGACGGTGCGCGCCTCGACCGACGAGGCTCCTTTCTCGACTCTGATCGCCACCCTCGAGCACGTTCCCGGCCAGGGTCCGAGCGACATCGCGATCGAGATCGAGACCCTGCGCCCGTGGCGGCTGGCTAGGTTCGACGCGAGGTTGGCGCACCTGAGAGGCGTGGAGGTCGCTCTCGGCGGCACCGTGCGCGGCAGCGTCTCCGCCGATGCGCTCGCGCTCGCGGTCTCACTCGCCGGCCACCAAGGACAGCTTCAGATCGCCGGCATTCCGACGGCGCCCCTCGCAATCGAGCATCTCGAGATCGAGGCCGAGGTCGCGGGCACGGCAGCCGCGCCGCGTCTCGATCGCGCCGAGCTGCGAGCTGGCGCCGGCACGATCACGGCGGCGGCCCACGTCCGACCGAGCAAGCGCGGCTACGCGGCGACGGCCGAGGTCGCCACGCCCCAGCTCGAGCGCGCCGATCTCGATCGGTTCTGGCCTGCCGACCTCGCGCCGGGCGCGCGCTCGCAGGTGGCCAAGGCGTTCGTAGCGGGCGTACTGCGCGACGTGCTGGTCGCGGCCGAGATTGCGATCGATGCGAAGGCTGATCCCGCGGTCAGCCTCGAAGCGCTCGACGGCGCGGCGACGCTCGATCGCGTCGAGCTCGACGTCCTCGCACCGCAGCCGCCGTTGATCGTCGAGGGACGGGCGCGGCTCGACCTCGACGGCCTGAGCGCGACGGTCGATCGCGCCATCCTGCGCGACCTCGAGCTGTCTCCGGGCACGGTGCGGCTCTCCGGCTGGCGCGGCGGCGGTCTTGCACTGAACGTGGAGACCCGGTGGCGGGGACCGCTCCAATCTGTTCTGTCGACGATCACCGGTGAGCCGTGGCCGCTGATCAAGCACGCTCAGAACTTCGCCGACGCGACCGCATCCACCGCAGGCGACCTCCTGGTCGACGCCAGGCTCGGCGAATCAGCGCAGTCGCAGCCGCCGCAGCTCCGGGTCCGCGCGCGCGTCGAGGGGCTCGAGTGGCACAGCGGACTCCTCGATCTCCCGATCTCGCGCGGCAATCTCGGCTTCACGTTCAGCGACGGAGCGATCGGCGTCGAGGGCGACCTCGTCCTCGGCTCGAGCCCGGTGCACGTCACGCTGCGCCATCGCGTCGACGACGTCGAGCCCCGCGACTCGGTCCGCGTCGAAGGGCGGATCGATCCTGCAACGGCGCGCTCCCTGGGGCTGCCCGAGCGGCGATTCCTCGATGGCTCGGTCGGCGTGGCCGCGAGCTACACCCGCAACCACGACGGCGTCGCCGAGGTGCAGGCGCAGCTCGACCTCACGGCAGCAGCCCTCGAGCTGGCCGAGGCCGGGATCGCGAAGCGGGTGGGCGAGAAGGCGAGCGCGCTGATGGAGGCCCGGGTCGACCCGGCCGGCACTCTCGACGTGCGGTCGTTGGTCGTCGATGCGCCGGAGGTCCAGGGCAGCGCTCGCTTGTCGGCGACTACCGAGCCGTTCCGGCTCGAGAGCGCGACGGTCGAACGGCTGAGCATCCGGGAGAGCGAGCTCACCGGCACAGTGCGCCGGCGAGGCGACGGCGGTTTCAGCGTGACCGTCGATGCGAAGCGTCTCGATCTGCGCAGCCTCCTGGCCGACGAGGCCGATGACGCGGCGGCCGAGGACGTCGCCGCGAAAGCCACCGACGGGTCTGGTGCGCTGAACACTCAGTTCGACTTCGAAGGCAGCGCCGGCACGCTCCTTCTCCTACATGACGTCGAAACCGAGCGGTTCGCCGCCAAAGGATCGTGGAACGGCGAACGCTGGGACCGGTTGTCGATCCATGGCTCCTTCGACGACGCTACGAAGGTCGCCCTCGACTACGATCGCGCCGATACCACCGGTGGACTAACCTTGTCGGCCAACGACCTCGGGCGGATCTGGCGAGCCCTCGCCTCGAAGTCCGAGATCGAAGGCGGCGCGCTGCGACTCACCGGCGCCGCTGGCCCTGCCGGGCAAGGCCTCCTCGGGCGCGGCGAGCTGCGCTCGTTCACTGTGATCCAGATGCCGGTCTTCGCGTCGATCTTGAGACTCGGCACCCTCGACAGCCTGGTCGGAATGTTCGAGAGCAAAGGCCTGGAGTTCAAGCTGGCGGAAGCCGATCTCGCCTGGGACGGCCGACGCCTGTCGGTGGCGAACGGGCGAGCCGTCGGCGGCGGGATCGCGCTCACCGGCGAGGGCAGTTTCGACCTCCACAGCGGAACTCTCGACTTCGCGGGCACCGTGGCCCACATGGGGAGGTTCTCGCGCCTGGTGGCGCACATCCCGCTGATCAACACTCTCGTGCTCGGACGCGACCGTGCCGGAGTCATCGCGACCCGCTTCCACCTCACCGGCGCCATCGCCGACCCCGAGATCCAAGTCCAGCCCTTGTCGACGTTCTCGCCCGGGTTCCTGCGCGACGTGTTCGGCGCCGGCCGCCGAGGCTTGAGCCCGAAGGCCAAGCCGAAAGGACCCTAGATGCCGGACACCAAGATGATCTACCTGATCAAGCGGCGCCCCACCACCTCGCGCGATGAGCTGGTCGCGCACTGGTTCGCCAACCATATGCCGGCGGTGATCGCCGGGCAGCACGACGCCGCCGCGCGCGGCAAGCGGCACGCGAGCCGCTACTACGTCACGCTGTTCGACGCTGATCGCAACGGCGCGCATCCGTGGGACGGCATGGCGCAACTGTGGTGGGATCGCGCGCTCCGCCCACCCGCCGAGCCGCTCGGCGCGACGCCGACCGACACCTTCCAGCAGAAGGTCGAGCCGCACTGGCCATGGGCCACCACCGAGTACGTGATCCTCGACGGCTCCGAGCACTTGCCGGCGGCGCCGCTGACCCTCAACGCGCCGTTCCCTTCGACCCGCTCCGGCTTCTACCAGCTCTGCTTCCTGGTCAAGGCCAAGGAGGGGACCGACTACGCCGCATTCTTCGCGCACTGGCTCGGCGTCCACGTGCCCAACGTGAAGGCGACGATGGAGCGCGCCGGCGGCTTCCGCTACGTGGTGAGCCACAGCATCGACCCGACCGCGAGTCCGTATGCCGGTCTAGCCGAGCTGTTCTTCCACGACCCCGCCGGCTGGACCCGCTACCGCGAGCTGATCCAGCCGGACGGGATGGAGCAATGGGTCGATCGCGACGGCACGGTCATGCTCACCGCGCGCACCCACCTCATCGGCCTGCCGTGATCGCGCCGCTACGACCTCGGCCGCCTACGCGCCGAAGTAGCGCGCCTCGGGATGGTGGACGACGATCGCCGAGACCGACGCCTCGGGATCCATCATGTCCCCTTCGGTCAAGACGACGCCGATGTCCGCCGGCTGCAGCAGCTCGAACAGCAGCCGCTGCCCGGCGAGATCGGGACACGCGGGATAGCCGAAGCTGTAGCGGCGGCCGTGGTAGCGCGCGGAGAAGATCTCCTGATCGGAGAGCTCGGGAGGATCGGGGAATCCCCAGTCGGCGCGGAGCTTGCGGTGCAGCCACTCGGCGGCGGCCTCGGCGGTCTCGAGCGCGAGCGACGCCAGCGCGTGGCTCTTGAGGTAGTCGCCCTGTTCCTTCCAGCGCACCGAGAGCTGGCGCGCCTGATCGCCCGCGGTAGTCACGAACAGAGCGACGTGATCCTGGGGTAGGACGAAATCGGCGAGGCAGAGCCGATCGCCGGTGGCCTGGCGCGGGAACAGCCAGCCCCCGAGCTCTCCTTGCCCGTTGTCGCCGAAAACGGTGACCCGCTCGTCGATCGATCGCGTGGGGAAGAACCGCCACACCACGCGCAACGCGAAGCTCGACCGCGCCTGCTCCTTGACCTCGTCGAGCACGCGCTCGAGCTTGCGGTAGCGCTCGTCGCCTTCGGCCTGGAGCTTCTTTACCGAGCCGCGCAGACCGAGGTGCTTGCCGTAGAGCATCTGCGGGTTGATCAGCGCCCACACCTCGTCGAGACTCGGCGCCAGCACGTGACGGTCGAGGTCGGGAGGGCGCGGCGGCGCCAGGTCGCGACGCACCGCCGACGGCGCGCGCTGCTGGAGCGGGGTCTCGACACCGGCGCCGTCCTCACCGGCGCGATCCTCGGCGATCAGCTTCTCGACCTCACCCTGAAGCTGCTTGCGTGCCTCCGGGTTGGTGAGGGACTCGACCAGCTTCAAGCCGGTCATGGCGTCCTTGGCGTAGGTGCAGAGGCCGCCGTAGGCGGCGGCGATCTTGCGGTGCGTGAAGCGGCGCGACAGCGCGGCGCCGCCCACCAGTAGATCGACGTCGATGCCCACCGCCTTCAAGTCGGCGGCGGTCGCCACCATCTGCTGCGCGCTCTTGACCAGCAGGCCCGAGAGGCCCAGCACGTTCGGCTTGTGCTCGCGCACCGCCTGGATGAGCTGCTCGGAAGGGACCTTGATACCGAGGTTCACCACCTCGAATCCGTTGTTGGTCAGGATGATGTCGACCAGGTTCTTGCCGATGTCGTGGACGTCGCCCTTGACGGTGGCGAGCACCACCTTGCCGCGCAGCGAGCCTTCCTTCTTCTCCATGTGCGGCTCGAGGTACGACACCGCCGCCTTCATCACCTCCGCGCTCTGCAGCACCTCGGCCACGATCAGCTCGTTGGCGTTGAAGAGGCGGCCGACCTCGGCCATGCCCTTCATCAGCGGCCCGTTGATGATGTCGAGCGGCTGCGGCCAGCGCGCATCGGCGAGCGCCAGCTCGAGATCGTCGATCAGACCTTCCTTGGAGCCCTCGACCACCGAACGCGCGAGCCGCTCCTCCAGCGGAAAATCGAGGCGCGGGCGCGCCGAGGCGGACGCCTTGCGGCCGCGGAAGTGGA
>DATAFT010000267.1:0-3504 GCA_036257295.1 Thermoanaerobaculia bacterium | reverse complement strand
CTCGATGCTCTGTCGCGCCGCGCGGTCGACTTCGTAGCCACGCACGGGCGACTTCGGGTAGCGGCCCGCGATGAGGTCGAAGGCGGCGTCGCGCCCGCGCGCCACCGCGGCGAACACCTCGCGCTGCTTGTCGGTGGGCGCTGTGCCGCACGAGGCCACCCAGGTGATGTCGGCGTACACGCTCGTCGGCGCCTTCTCCTTCGCCCACAGATCGATGAGCAGGAAGTCGCCCTTTCGAATCGGCGACGACGCCTCCGCTCTGGGTTGATAGTGCGGATCGGCGCTGTGCGCGTTGACGCCGACGATGGGCGCCGACTCCGCCCAGATGCCGCGTCGCTCGAACCCCTCGACCAGGAAGCGCTGCACCGCGTACTCGTCGATTGCGCCGCCGCCGCGCAGCTTGTCGCCGACCATCTTGAAGGCCTCGTGCACCAGCTCGTGCAGCGCGGTGCAGGCGCGGCGGTGACCGGCGAGCTGCTGTTCGGTCCAGGTGGCGGCGAAGCGCTGCACCAGCTCGGCGGACGACACCAGCTCGATGCCGGCTCCGCGCAGCAGATCGGCGGTGCCGGCATCGAGGCGCGACACCGTGGGAATCTGATTGAAGGGGCTGTACTGCGCCGCCAGGCGCTTGGTGCCGGCCACCAGCGACTCGACCGCGGCGCGATGCTCCTGCCACGTTGTGTACGACGCGGTCGTCCCCGGCAGCCCGTCGAGCATCGCGGGCTCGAGCCGGTTCACCAGCTTGCGCGGCTCACCCTTGGCCGGCACCAGGTAGTAGCAACGGCGCGTCACCAGGTGCGCGCCGCCGAGGCCGAGCAGGTCGAGGCTGATGGGGTCGTTTAGCTGGAAGACGGCGAACAGCCAGCCGTCGAGCTCGGCGTCGCGGAGCGCTTGTTGGATCTGCGGAATGCGATCGGCGATCATGGCTCGATCCTACTCAACCTCTCGCGTCAGCCACTCGGCGCGATAGCCGCGCAGCTCGGGCGTGTCCGGATAGGTCTCGCCCTCCGCGTACGGATAGCTCTTCATGGCGCGGAACGGCAGCGGCTCCATCTGGTTCGCTTCCCAGGTGTTGCGATCGGCGTCCTTGTCCCAACCGTGGCTCTCGAGGAAGACGGTGCGCCGCCAGCCGGCGGGCGGGGGAGGCAGCGTGGCGCCGTCGAAGGTGAGCGCCAGCTCGTCGCCGGGCGCGAGGATGACCTGGCGATCGTCCGGCTCGGCGAGCAGCTCGCCCACGTCGCCGTAGCGTGTGTAACGACCGGGGAAGTGCAGCCACGGGCTCGCGAGCGACACCGTCCCGTAGTCGAAGTGATGTGGCGCGTTGGGCGCCCGCCGCTCGAGGCGCGAGAAGCCACGCCGGCGGAGTACGGCGGTCGCGGGCGCGAGCTTCGCGACCACGCGCGGCTCGTAGTCGCGCGGCGCCGTCGTCCAGGCCACGCGGTCCCAGTGCAGCCACTTCGAGGTCACGATGCGCAGGCGGCGCACGCCGGCGGGCAGGGACGGCGTGTCGATCATCATCAGCTTGGTCTTGCCGGGAGGATCGCCCATGCGCTCGACCAGCGGCCGCCATCCATCGGCGGTCTCCATCTCGATACGCGTCTCGGCCAGCGTCTCGCGCCGCTGCGCCACCGCCAGGTTGAGGCTGGCGTCGGCGGGGAAGATCCAGCCTTCGAGCAGGAGCCGCACCGATCGAGCCGGCGCCTCGCCGAGATCGAACGTGAAACTCCACGGCTCAGCGGCGACGCCCTGCGCGCTGCCGCGGCGGTAGCCGTCGGCGTACACGTCGTCGCGCCGGGCCACGCGCGCGGTGACGTCACGGGCGCGGCCGTCCCAGGCGGCAGCGACCGATCGCACGTCGGCCGCCGCGAGCACGCGCTCGTCGATCGTCGTTCCGGGCAGAACGCGCAGGCTCGACGCCACCTCGACGTCGGCTGGGTGATCAACCACCCACAGCTTGGCCAGATCGAAGAATGCCGCCTCCCACAGCTCCTCGGTGATGCGCAGGTCCCAGACGCCGCGCACCGCCGCCGCACCGTCGACGCGCACCAGCTCGGACAGGTCCCACCCCGCCCACACCCCTTCCGCCACCGGCATCCCGAGCGGCGCGCCCCACAACAGATCGGTGACGAACTCGATGCCGCGACCGGTCTCGGTGTAGAGGAACGGGCAGCTTCCCTTGAGCACCTGCTCCTCGACGATGAGCTGATCGCGCTTGGGCGCGATGCGGTTCTGAGGCACGCCGTTGGTCCAGGTCACACGTAGGAGATCGGCGGCGTCGATCTCGCCGAGGCCGAAGTGCACGATGCCGCCGTCGGCTTCGCGGAACTGGTAGGCCTCGCCGGCGCGGACCTCGACGGTGGCGCCGGCGCCGAAGAAGTTGATCTTGTCGTTGCCCTGGGTGAGCGCCTGGAGTCGGACGTCGAGCCAGTGATTCTGATTGCCGCCGGCGTTGTCGAGACGCGCGAGACCGCCGGCGCCGGAGGCGACCAGGTCGAGGTCGCCGTCGCGATCGAGGTCGGCGGTGGCGAGTGACGACGCGGCGGCCGGAATCGAGCCCACGCTCGCGCGCAAGAAGACACCGGGTGAGGCCTGGGTGAGGACGAGGAGGCCGTCGGCACCGGACGCGGCGAGGTCGAGCCGCCCATCGTTGTCGGCGTCGAGCGCGAGCACCGAATCGAATGCGCGCGTCGCCGCGGGAAGATCGCCGGTTGCCTTCCAGGGCTCGAAGGCGCCGCGGCGATTGCGCAGCAGGGTGAGCCCCGGGCCCGCGATGGCGAGATCGGGCCAACCATCGCCGTCGAGATCGGCGATCGTCATGGCGGCGCCGGCGCTCGTCTTGGCCAAGCCGTGGTCGGCCGTGCGATCGACGAAGCGGCCCTGACGCAGGTTGTCGAGGACGAGAACGCCAAGCTCGTGGAGCACGACCAGGTCGGGATCGCCATCGCGATCGAGGTCGCTCGAGCGCAGCTCGCGGGCGGCGCCGATGGTCGCTGTCGGCAGCGCGCGGTCGCCCACCGATTCGAGCGGTCCCGAGAGCGCGTTGCGCAGGAGGTCGAGACGTCCGCCGTCGCCCGCGGTCGCGAGATCGAGATCGCCTTCCTGGTCGTAGTCGAAGGCCAGCACGCGAGCGTCGCGGCGGCCCGCGAGTCCGAACGCGGCGCTCTCGTCGCGGAAGCCTCCCTTGCCGTCGCCGCGCCAGAGGACGAGGCTACCGCCCGCCGCGAGCAGATCGCGCGCGCCGTCGTTGTCGAGATCGAACGCGATGAGCGAGCCCGCCGTGGCGGGCGCCGGCATCGTGATCGCCTTGGCGAAACTGTCGCGCGCGAGACGGATCTCGAGCGCCCGAGGCGGCCCTGCCACCAGGCGCGCCAGGTCGGGCTGGTCGTCGCCGTCGAGATCCGCGGTGACCAGCCCGCTCGCGCCCGCGGCCGCGCCCTCGATCTCGGCGGCGCGCAGCTCGATCGGCACCGGTCGCCCGAAGGTCGTGGGCGGGGGCTCATCGAC
>DATAFT010000208.1:0-2025 GCA_036257295.1 Thermoanaerobaculia bacterium | reverse complement strand
CCGTCGACGCCGGTGGGCGAGCTCGACATCAAGCCGACGCCGACCGGCAAGATGATCGTCGACTTCCTCAACCGCCGCATGCCCGCCTACGTCGATACCGGCCTCAACCTGATCGACGTGCGCGACGTCGCCGATGGCCATTTGCTCGCCGCCGAGCGCGGCAAGCCGGGCGAACGCTACATCCTCGGCAACGTCAACCTCAGCCTGCGCGAGATCCTCGGCGTGTTGGGCCGTCTCACCGGGCTGCCGGCGCCGTGGCTGCGCGTGCCGCACTGGCTGCCCGCGATGTACGCCTCGGCGTCGACCTCGATCGCGCGCGCTCGCGGCGTCGAGCCGCGGGTGTCGATCGAGAGCGTGCGCATGTCGCGCTACCGCATGTACTTCGATGCCGCCAAGGCGGTCCGCGAGCTGGGGTTGCCGCAGACTCCGATCGAGAACGCGCTCGACCGAGCCGTCGCCTGGTTTCGCGCCAAGGGCTACGCGCCGGCGCGATGAGCGCTGCGGCGAGCGCCCGGATCGCGATCCTCGCGGCGCAGGTGGAGGAGGTCGCGCCGCTCCTGGCCCGGCTCGGCGCTCGCTACGACGGCGCCGACGCCACCGCGCGACACTGGCGCAGCGACCTCGACTCGGTCGCGGTCGCGGTGTCGGGCATGGGCCGCCGGCGCGCACGAGCCGCGGCGCGCGCTCTGCTCGATCGCTCGGGAGCGAGGTACTTGATCGTCTGCGGAGTGGCGGGCGCGCTGACGCCGGACCTCGAGGTCGGCGCGCTGGTGGTGGCCGAGACCGTGGTCAACGACAACGGCGCCCGGCTCGACACCGATCGCCGCGGCATCCGCGCCGCCCTCGATGCGGGCGCTCGCCTCGGCGCCGCGATCACCGTCGACCGCATGATCGCGACTCCAGCCGATCGCTCGACGCTCCGCGCCCTGGCGCGCGGCCCCGACCCGACGCGTCCCCTGGTGGTGGACATGGAGTCCTACGAAGCGGTGGCGGAGGCCGCGGCGCGCGGACTAGCGGCGATGGTGGTCCGCGCCGTGAGCGACGCCGTCGGCGAGGAGCTGCCCGCGTTCCTGGAGCAGTGCCGGCGACCGGACGGCGACCTCGACCGCCGCCGCGCGATCTTCGGCGCCTTGACCCACCCCGCCTCGATCCCGATGCTTTTCGAGCTGCGCCGGAGAGTGCGGCGGGGAGCGGATGGGCTCGCGGACCTGCTCGAGCGAGTCCTTCCCGTGCTCCGCGCCGATCCCGTTTGACTTGCCCCCACCTTTCTCAGAAACTGCCAAACGCCATGGCCCGACCCGTCAAGAGCAGCACTTCCGCGGCGGTCGAGGCGCCCCCCCTCGCGGCGCCCGAGCGCGATCGCAAGGCGGAGCACCTGCGACTGGCGCTCGACCGGCGGATGCAAGTCGAGGCGCGCTTCTTCGACGACTGGTACTTCGAGCACTGCGCGCTCCCGGAGCTCGATTTCGCCGCGGTCGACACCAGCGTCGAGTTCCTCGGCAAGCGGCTGGTGGCGCCGCTCCTCATCTCCTGCATGACCGGCGGCACCGAGACCGCCGCGCGCATCAACGAGAACCTGGCGCTCGCCGCCGAGCGGGTCGGTGTTGCGGTCGGCGTCGGCTCGCAGCGCAAAGCGCTCGAGAGTCCCGCGCTGGCGCAGACCTTCCTGGTGCGCCACGCCGCGCCGACGGTGCCGCTGCTCGCCAATCTCGGCGCGGTGCAGCTCAACTACGGTTATGGCGTCGAGCATTGCCGCCGGGCGGTGGAGATGATCGGCGCCGACGCGCTGGTGCTGCATCTGAATCCACTGCAGGAAGCGCTCCAGCCCGAGGGCAACGGCAACTTCGCGAGCCTGCTGCCGAAGATGGCCAAGGTCGCGCGCGAGCTCGAGGTGCCGGTGATCGCGAAGGAGATCGGCTGCGGCATCTCGGCGCGCACCGCCGAGCAACTGGCGCGCATCGGCATCCACACCATCGACGTCGCCGGCGTGGGTGGAACGAGCTGGGCGCGGATCGAAGCCTCGCG
>DATAFT010000222.1:0-9490 GCA_036257295.1 Thermoanaerobaculia bacterium | reverse complement strand
CCTCCCGCCACGCCGCCGAGCCTAGACCTCGAACTTCACGCCTTGCGCCAACGGCAGATCGCGGCCCCAGTTGATGGTGCACGTCTGCCGCCGCATGTAGAGCTTCCACGCGTCCGACCCCGCCTCGCGCCCGCCGCCGGTGTCCTTCTCGCCACCGAACGCCCCGCCGATCTCGGCGCCCGAGGTGCCGATGTTCACGTTGGCGATGCCGCAGTCGCTGCCGGTGGCCGAGAGGAAACGCTCGGCCGAGCGCACGTTCGAGGTGAAGATCGCCGACGAGAGTCCCTGCGGCACGTCGTTGTGCAGTCGGATGGCGTGATCGAGGTCGTCGACTTCGACCAGATAGAGGATGGGGGCGAAGGTTTCCTCCTGCAGCAACGGTAGATCGGGCGGCGCCGACACCAGCGTGGGCTCGAAGTAGTAACCGGGCCGGTCGAGACGCTTGCCGCCGGTGAGGAGCTTGGCGCGCCGCCGCTGCGCTTCGGCCACCGCGCGCTCCGCGGCGGCGACCGCTGCGTCGCTGATCAGCGGTCCCATCAGCGTGTCCTCGTCCGCCGGATCGCCGACCCGAATCGAGGCGTAGGCGTCGAGCAGCCGATCGCGGAAGGTCGACGCGATCCCCCGCTCGAGGAAGAGCCGCCGGCAGGTGGTGCAGCGCTGGCCGGCGGTGCCGGCGGCCGCGAACACGACGGCGCGCAGCGCGAGTCCGAGATCGGCGTCGTCGAGCACCACGATGCCGTTGTTGCCGCCCAGCTCGAGCAGCGCGCGCCCCATGCGGTCCGCGACCGCGGCGCCGACCTGACGGCCCATGCGCACCGATCCGGTGGCGGAGATCAACGGCACCCGGCGGTCGCCGACCAGCGCTCGACCCACTTCGTCGTCGGCGCCGATCACCAGGTTGAAGATCGAAGGCGCGCCGTTCTCGCGCAGCACGTCGGCGGCGATGCGTGTCACCGCGATCGCCGTGAGCGGCGCCTGGAGCGACGGTTTCCAGATCAACGAGTCGCCGCAGACCGCCGCCACCATCGCGTTCCATGCCCACACCGCGACCGGGAAGTTGAAGGCGGTGATGACGCCGACCGGACCGAGCGGGTGCCACTGCTCGTACATCCGGTGCGCCGGGCGCTCCGAGTGCATGGTCTTGCCGTAGAGCTGGCGCGACATGCCGACCGCGAGGTCGCCCATGTCGATCATCTCCTGCACCTCACCGCGCCCCTCGCTCACGATCTTGCCGACCTCGAGCGTCACCAGCCGCCCCAGCGCTTCCTGGTGATCGCGGAGCCGGACCGCGAGCTGGCGCACCACTTCGCCGCGCCGTGGCGCCGGCCATTCGCGCCAGTCGAGAAACGCCTGCTGCGCCGCGCGCGCGACCTGCTCGTACTCATCGCGGGTGGCGCACCGGACCGCCGCGATCGGTTCGCCGGTGGCGGGATTGATCGAGGCGAGAACGGGCCCGGTGGTAGCGATCGGGGTGAGGGTCGAGGCTCCGGCGTTGGTCGCTTCGATGCCGAGGCGGTCGAGCACCGCCGCGGAGTCGAGTCCTTGGCTTCGCTTCGCGCGAGGGGGATGTTGCGTGGTGGTCATGCTGGAAGTCTCCGATGCGTTGCGCCCCGGTCCGGGGAGGATATCGTGCGGTCACGCACATGACCGCGTTTCTTCCCGCGCTGCTGGTCGGTCTGTTCGCGATCTGGAGCGGGACCTTCCACGGCGGCGCGGGGTGGACGGGAGCGCTCGCCGGCGACGTCGCGGTGGTGGCGTTCGCGCTGGCGGCGGCGCCGCGCTGGCGCGATCCCCTCGCGCTGGGACGCGGCGGCGAAGTGCTGCTGTGGGCGCTGCTCGCCGCGGTCGGCGCGAGCGTCGTGGCGTCGCCGGTGCCGCGAGCCGGTCTCGAGTCGCTCGCGGTGCTGCCTGCGTTTCTGCTGGCGCCGGCCGCGGTCGAGCGATCGTGGAGCACGCCCGTTCGCCGCCGTCGCGGCTGTCGCGCGCTCACGTTGGTGGTGGTCGCGGCGGCGGCGTGGGCGTTGGTGGACGCGATCAGCGGCGGCGCCTGGCGCGCGGTGGCGCTGATCGGTCATCACGGCGCGCTCGCGGCCTGGCTGCTCTTCGTGCTGCCCTTCGGCGTGCTCACCGCGCGTGAACGCGGTCCCTGGCGAGGGCTCGGCGTGCTGGCGATCGTGGCCGCGGGGGCCACCATCCTCGCCACGCGATCGCTGGTCGCCGCCGCTCTTCTCGCGGTGCAAGTCGGGATGCTCTGGCCGCGGCGGCGGGGCCGATGGTGGGCGCTGGCGAGCGTGGCGGCGCTGGTCGCGGTGGCGAACGCTCCTCGCCTGATCGCGATCGTCACCGGCGGCGATCCGTCGGTCGCCGCGCGTCGCTCCTACCTCAGCGCGGGATGGCTCGGACTGCGCGCGCGACCCGCGCTCGGTTGGGGGCCGGGGTCCGTCGGCTGGACCGTCGGCGAACATCTGCGGCCGGCGCCGGGTCGCAACCCGCCCGGCGAGGTGGTCTCCTATCTGCACTTCCTGCCGCTCGACCTCGCCTACCAGCTCGGCGTCGCCGGCGCGCTGCTGGCGGCGGCGGTGGTCGCCGCGTTCCTGGTCGCGCGACGCAGCGAGCGCGCGACGGCAGACGACCCGCATCTGTTCGACGCCTCGATGGCCGCGTTGGTGCCGGGACTCGCTGCGCTCTGTCTCGCCGGGTTCCAACCGCTGCCGGCGGCGACGGTGGCGGCCGCGGTGGCGGCCGGTGCCATGCTGGCGTCAACCACCACGTGCCGCCCCGCGGTCTCCGATCGCGCCCGTCGAGCGGCGCGTGCGGCCATCCTGCTCTACAGCGCGATCGCGCTGGGCGTGCTCGCTCCGGTGCGACGGGCGCAGCGCCTCTACGACGAGGCGCGAACGGCCGGGCAGCCGTTCGAGCTGCTGGTCGGCGCCACCGACTACGACAAGTCGTTCCCGCTCTACGCCGCGCGGCGAGCGTGGGCGAGCGCGCCGCTTCCGACGCCGGCGACGGGTGCGGTGACCGGCGGCACGGATGAATCGCGGATCGCCGGCGAGGCGCTGCGCGCCGCCGAGCGCGCGCCCGGCGTCGCCGCGCTCTGGCTCGCCGCCGGACTCCTCGGCGCGGACGCGAACGCACCCTGGGCCGAGGCGGCGCTGAGGCGCGCCTGCGATCTCGACCCATTGGGGGCGCTGGCGCCGTTTCAGCTCATGACGCTGGGGCGCGGCGAGCACGCGGCGGCGGTGGCCGGCGCCCGCGCGATGTTGGCGGAGCCGCGCCTCGCCGCAGCGCTCGAGTGGGAAGGGCGCGACGCGCTCTACCAGCGGGCGATCGACGAGATCCGCGGCTGGCCGGGGATCGCTTCCAACTGGCGCTTCAAGACCGTCAGCGTGCTCGCCTCGCTGCCGCCGCTGCGGAGCGCGTCGACCAGCCCGTTCGCCCTCGAGCTCGACGGCGAAGCGCAGACCTCGCTCTCGCTTTTCGTCTTTCGACGCCTGCCATGGCCGACCACGCTCGGCTCGATCGACCTCGATCGCGAACGGCTGCGGCAGATCACGGTGGGGTCGGCGGCGCTGCGCGCGGACACCGCGCCCTGGGCATTCCCGACCAACGAATGCGGCCGGCCGGAGTCGCCGCGGTGAGCGCGCGACAGCGAGGCGGCGGAAGGAACGTCGGTCGCGTGCGCCTACAACGCGCGCAAGCCGCGCTCGCAGCGCTCGAGGCCTTCGTCGGCCTCGACGTCACGCAGGATCAACGGCGGGCGGAAGCGGATCCCGCGCCGCCCGGTCGGCAGTGCCAGCAGTCGCTCGCGGTGAAGCGCGGCCAGCGCCCGATCGCGCGTCGCGGAGTCGGGCAGGTCGAACGCGAGGAAGAAGCCGCGTCCGCGCGGATTCGAGACCAGATCGGGCAGCCGCTCGGCGAGACGCTCGAGGCCGAACAGCAACCGCCGCCCGACGCGAGTGACGTTGTCGAGCAGCCGATCCTGGCGAACGACCTCGATGATGCGCCGGCAGCGCACCATGTCGCCGAGGTTCCCGCCCCAGGTCGAGTTGATCCGGCTGGGGACGTGGAACACGGAGTCGACCAGATCGAGCCGGCGCGTCGCGGCCATGCCGCACACCTGGGTCTTCTTGCCGAACGCGATCAGGTCGGGCTCGACGCCGAAGTGCTCCAGGCACCACCACCGTCCGGTGGTGCCGAAGCCGGTCTGCACCTCGTCGAAGATGAGCAGCAGCTCGCTCTCGTCGGCGATCTGACGCAGAGCGCGCAGGAACTCGGGGCGGAAGTGGTGATCGCCGCCCTCGGCCTGGATCGGCTCGATGATGATCGCCGCCACGTCGTGCGGGTGGTCCGCGATCGCGCGGCGGATCTCGGCGAGCGACTGCTCCTCGGCGCGGCGCACCTCTTCGAGCACACGCTCGTCGATGGGGAAGCGCAGCGCTGGATTGCTGACCCGCGGCCACGGGAACTTGGGGAAGTGCTCGATCTTGACCGGATCGGTGTTGGTGAGCGACAGCGTGTAGCCGCTGCGGCCGTGGAACGCGTCGCGGAAGTGGAGGATCTGGCTGCCCGCGGCCGAGCGACCGGCGGCGAGGTTCAGCTTGTGCTTCCAGTCGAACGCCGCCTTGAGCGTGTTCTCGACCGCCAGAGCGCCGCCTTCGATGAAGAAGAGATGGTGCTGAAGCGTCTCCGGCAGCACGCTCGCGAAGGTGGCGACGAACCGCGCCAGCGACTCGGTGTAGAGATCGGAGTTGGTGATCTTGTTGACCACGGCCGGCACCAGCTCGGCCAGGAACTCCGCGTCGGCGAAGGCGGGGTGGTTGAACCCGAGGGCGGAGGTCGAGAAGCCACCGAAGAAGTCGAGGTACTCCTCGCCGCTCGAGGCGTCACGGATGCGGACGCCGCGGCTGCGCTCGAGGTCGACCACCAGGTGCAGGCCGTCGACGAGGAGGTGCCGGCGGAGGACCTCGTGTACGGTCCCCGCGTCGATCGTTACCGTGCTCATCGCTGGCCGGCGCCGATCACCGGCATGCGACGCCGCACCACCTCGCCGGCGACCGCGGTGCGGTTGCGCCCGGTCTCCTTGGAGACGTACATGGCGGCGTCGGCGAGGTGCAGCAACGTGCTCTTCGCTTCGTCGAGCTGGAGCTCCGGACCGAGGTGACGGGCGAGCGTGGCGATCCCGATCGAGCAGGTGATCCCACGAAGGAACAGCGGCGTGGGCTGGATCGTTCCCGGATGCGAGCAGAACACCTCGCTCTCGATCCGCGACCGGATCTCCTCGGCGAGGTCGACCGCCGTCTCGAGCTCGATGCCCGGCAGCGTGAGCACGAACTCGTCGCCGCCGTAGCGCGCGGCGATGCCGAGCGTCTCGGGGACCAGCTCGGCGAGCAGCCGGCCCACCTCGCGCAGCACCTGGCTGCCGGCGAGGTGACCGTGCGAGTCGTTGACGTGCTTGAAGAAGTCGAGGTCGACGAACAGCACCGCGAGGTCGGTGTTGTGGCGCCGAGCGTTGTCGATGGCGGTGGTCAGCGCGGTGTGCAGGTGCCGGTCGTTGAAGAGGTCGGTGAGGTTGTCGCGCTTCGCCAGCTCCAGCGCCTGGCGGCTGTCGAGCGCGTTTTGCACCGAGATCGAGATGTAGTCGGCGAAGATCTCGAGCAGATTCTTGTCCTGCGCGCTGTAGAGCCCGGTCTCCTGGCGGTTGATCAGCTCGAGCACGCCACAGACCTCTTTCGCGATCCGGATCGGCACCGCCACCACCGAGCGGGTGCGGTACTCGATCTCGGCGTCGATGCGCGGCTCGAAGAACGGATCGTTGTCGACGTTGTGCGCGTGGTGCGCCGTACCGGTGGTGTAAACATGACCAGCGATGCCCTGCGCGGCCTGGATCCGCCTCCCCACGATCGAGGAGCCTCGCTCGCCGAATGCGGCGATGAAGGTGAGCATGTGTTGTGAGCGGTCTCCGTCGGAGACGGCGGGGTCGGCGAGCAGGATCGAGCCCGAGTCCGAGGGCACGAACTCGTTCGCCTTCTGCAGGACTTCGACCAGCGTCTCGGCGAGGTTCGCCTCGGTGCCGAACGGGATCGACCGATTGGTGAGAAACGCCTCCAGCTCCGGCGGATCGAGGCGGTAAAGCGCTGGCTTCATAACCGCTTGTCGAGCGAACTGACGCGCCACCTTAGCAGATGGATTTCGCTTGGCGCAAAAAACGAGGGCTTTGGCACCACTGATACCTTCGGTGTCGGCAGCCGCTAACTGTCACTAACCCGGGGGATGGCGATGACGAGCGCGCCTCGGCTGCGCAAGGCCTTGGGCCAGCATCACTTGCGTCATGGCGCGGGGTGTCGGCCCGCGATCGAGTTCCTGGACCCTCGGGGCCGGATCGTAGTCGAGGTCGGACCGGGCGGCGGCGTGCTGACGCGGGAGCTACTCGACGCCGGCGCGAGCGTTCTGGGGTGGGAGCTCGACCTGGCCTGGGTGGCCGAGCTTCGTCGTCGGTTCAGAGGCGAGCCGCTGCGCATCGTCGCCGGTGATGCGCTCGATCTGCCGTGGGAACGCCTGGCGCCGGAGACGCTGGTCGCCGGCAATCTGCCCTATTCGGTCGCGACTCCGATTCTCGAGCGATATCTGCTGCGCGGCATGGCGCTCCCGCGCGCGGTCTTCCTGGTGCAGGACGAGGTGGCGCAGCGGCTGGCCGCAACCCCCGGCACGCGAGCCTACGGCTTCCTCACCGTCACCACCGCCGCGCTGGCGTCGGTGTCGGTGCTGGCGCGCTTGGCGCCCGGCAGCTTCCGGCCGGCGCCGAAGGTGCACGGTGCATTCGTCGGGATCGAGCGGCGTGCGCCGGCGGTGGTCTCGGCGCGCATGGAACGGTTCCGCGCGACCGTCGCGCAATCGTTCGCGCACCGCCGAAAAACGATCGCGAACTCGCTCGCGATGACGCGCGGCCGCGACGCCGCCTACGCCGCTCTCGACGCCGCGGGGATCGATCCGATTCGCCGCGCGGAGACCTTGACGCTCGAAGAGTTCGTGGCGCTCGACTTCGCGCTGGGCGCGACCGAGCCCCAAAAAAACCTTTAGAATGCTACACTTATTTACCCATGCATCTGGCCTGGGGAAAGCGGCGTTGGGGCGCCGGCTGAGGGAGATCTTCGTGGAGAACAGAGGGTGAGAGCTGCCGGCGCCAATGCGGCGTCGAGAGAGGATCCGAGCGGGCTCTCGGATCGCAAGAGCCGTGAGGTGCTCGGTGTCCTGCTCGCCCTCGCGTCGCTCCTGCTCGCGCTCGCTCTGGTCTCGCATCGACCCGATGACGCGAGCCTCTTTCACGTCGCGTCGGACACCACCGCGAGTCACAACTGGATCGGACCGTTCGGCGCCAATCTGTCGGCGCTGACCCTCGGCCTGCTCGGTCTCTCGTCGTTCCTGTTGCCGCTGCTGTGCGCGGTTTCGGCGTTTCGCCGACTGCGTCCGCGCCGCGCCGACAAAGTGGTGGGCCGCGGCTTCGGCATGCTGGTGGTGGTGGCCTCGCTGCCGGCTCTGCTCGACCTGGTCGCCGGTGAAGTGACCTGGCGCGGCGCCACGCTTCGCAGCGGCGGCGTCGCCGGTTATTTCATTGCCAGCCGACTCGAATCGCGGCTCGGCTTCGTCGGTGCGCTGTTTCTCATTCTCGGCGCCGTCATCGTCGGCTCGACTCTCATCCTGCAGTCGAGCCTGGGCGAGCTGCTCGAGAGCTGGGGTCGCAAGCTGGGCGAGCTGTGGCAGAGCTTGACGCTGCGGCGCGCGCGCAAGACCGAGCATCGCGAGAAGGAGCGCACGCGGCGGCGCCTGGTGGAGAAGCACATGAACGCGCGCGTCGAGCCGGTGCGCGTCGAGGAGAAGGAAGGCCGCGGCCAGTTCGGTATCCGACGGGTCGAGCCGCCGCCGGCGGCGGCCCTGCTGCGCCGCAAGGTGCCCAAGGCGGCCAAGCCCAAGACGCCGCAGAAGGCGATGCCGTTCGTCCCCGAGGATCCGGTCGAGCAGAGCCCATCGCTCCCGCCGGTGAACCTGCTCAACCAGCAGGAGGAGTCGAACCCGCTCGACGAGGCCGAGCTGATCCGTCTCGGCGAGCAGATCACCCAGCGCTGCCACGAGTTCGGAGTCGAAGGGACGATCGAGGGCATCAGCCCCGGGCCGGTCATCACCGTGTTCGAGCTGCAGCCGGCGCCCGGCGTCAAGGTGAGTCAGATCGTCAACCTGCAGAACGATCTCGCGCTGGCGCTGCGCGCCGAGTCGGTGCGTATCGACCGCGTGCCGGGGCGCTCGACGCTCGGCATCGAAGTCCCCAACGCCGATCGCAGGACGATCGCGCTCGGTCCGCTGCTCGCGGACGATCGGTTCCTGCGCTCGCCGTCGGTGCTCACGCTCGCGCTCGGCCGCGACCTTCACGGGCAGCCGGTTTACGCCGATCTCACCACCATGCCGCATCTGTTGGTCGCCGGCGCCACCGGCTCCGGCAAGAGCGTGGGTCTCCAGAGCATGCTCACGTCGATCCTCTACAAGGCGACGCGCGAGCAGGTGCAGTTCATCCTGATCGACCCCAAGCGCATCGAGCTCGGCGTCTACTCCGAGATCCCGCACCTCAAGACCGAGGTGGTGATGGAGCCCAAGAAGGCGGCCAATGCGCTGCGCTGGGCGGTGGGCGAGATGGAGCGACGCTACCGCCTGCTCGCCGAGCTCCACGTGCGCTCGATCGCCTACTACAACCACGCCATCCGCGATCCCGAGGTGCAGCGGCGGCTGGCGCTGCGCGACGAAGACAGCGCGCGCGACGTGCTGCGCCAGGAAGACCTCCAGCCGCTGCCGTACTACGTGATCGTGATCGACGAGCTGGCCGACCTCATGATGGTGGCCTCGAACGAGGTCGAGACCGCGATCGCCCGGCTGGCGCAGATGGCGCGCGCGGTAGGGATCCATCTCATCGTGGCGACCCAGCGGCCGTCGGTCGACATCCTCACCGGCACGATCAAGGCGAATTTTCCCTGTCGCATCGCCTACGCCACCGCGAGTCGACCCGACTCGCGCACCATCCTCGACAACATCGGCGCCGAGCAGCTCCTCGGCAAGGGCGACATGCTGTTCATGCCGCCCTCGTCGGCGCGATTGGTGCGCCTGCACGGTGCCTACATCAGCGAGCAGGAGACCGCCGGTCTGGTGCGCTGGCTCAAGCGCCAGGGCAAGCCGCAGCTCGATCCCGAGGTGCTGCGCGCCCCCGCCGAGGAGCGCAGCAGCGGCGGCGGTGACGACGGCTCCGACGAGCTGTTCGAGGATGCCGCGCGTCTGGTCGTGAGCGAAGGCCAGGCCTCGGCGAGCTTCCTGCAGCGAAGGATGCGGATCGGTTTCTCGCGCGCCGCCAGACTGATCGACATGATGGAGCAGGACGGCATCCTCGGTCCGCCGCAGGGATCGAAGCCGCGCGAAGTCCTGGTCAAGCCGGACTACTTCGAGGAGCTGG
>DATAFT010000131.1:0-9823 GCA_036257295.1 Thermoanaerobaculia bacterium | reverse complement strand
CTCGGCGACCCGCAGGCCGGCGAGTTCCGCGTGAACAATTCGACTCCTGGCGGGGGTGGTCGCGCCGACGACGACCACGACGATCACGCCGACTCCGACTTCAACCGCAACAGCGACTCGGACCGCGAGCGCTACGCTGACGCCGACGAATACGATCACGGCGACGCCGAGACCGGAGGAGCCTCAGAAGATTCCCATGCTGTCCGGTCGCTTCCTTACTATCCTGGCTCTCGTGCTGGTCGTGTCCGTCGGTTACCTCTCGCGGCGGAGGGCGTGACGACGGCGGCTCCCACGCGCGAGCACCGGCATGGACAGTTCCCTCGTTCTTCCGGATGTTCAGGACGCTGAGGCGCAGAACGAGAAGGGCTAGGCCGTCATCCGACCTAGCCCTTCGCCGGAACGTTCTATTGGGAAGGGATCAGAGCCCGCTGCCCGAAGCCTCGATACTGGTCGCCGCCTCGGGCGACGCCGCCAGCCGCGCCGCCTCCTGGGCCTGGTTCCTCGTGATCAGCTCCGTCGGCAGCACCGGCTCGAGCTTCAAGTCCTCGTCGTCGATGGTGAACGAGGTGAACGCGATCGACATCTCCTCGTGGGTGGCCTCGCCGAAGTGGATGTCGCGCGGCGGGTCGAACTGGTTGTTGGGGTTGGCCGCCGAGTTGTCGTGGTGCGACACCATCTTGATGACGGTGCCCTTCGGTAGCGCGACCGGTTCGGTGAAGATGTAGGCGGTCTGCCAGTTGAAGGAGTAGCGCGGCACGTCGAGAAGGACCTGCTCGGCACCGTCCGGGAGGATGGCGGTCAGCTTCATGTCCTTACCGATGTAGTGCATGTGCGGCATGATCGAGCGCACGTGGATGTTCGCGGGCGCGGTCCACGCCGCGCTGTGCTCGGCGTTGGCGTCGCCGGCCTTGATGTTCAGGTCCCACGCCCCGATCGGCGCCGTGCGCGGATGCTTGTGCACGGTCTCGCGCGTGAGATAGAGCGCCATGCCGGAGCGGTCGGGCTGCTCGGCGCCGGTGGTGTTGTGGTAGTGGACCTGGTAGACCAGCGTGGTGCCGGCCGCTATCTTCATCGCGATGCCGTTCTTGCTCATCCCGACGTTGCGTCCGGGCGCCCAGCCGCCGACCATCTTCATGTCGATGCCGCCGCTCGCCATGCCGCACAGGAACCCGGGCTGCGGATCGGCCGCGTCGCGCTCGCGCGCGGAGTCCCCGAGGTCGGCGAACACGATCACGTGGTGGACCACCGCGGGGTTGCCCGGCTTGACCTCGAGGCCCGAGTACCAGAGGTCCTGCTCGACCTTCTCGGGCATCACGAAGCAGCGGTACTCGTCGTCCACCGTCGCCGGCAGGTGGTAGGTCTCCGGCACCCAGTAGACGAGGTCGGGCGTGCCGGCCTTCCAGCCGTTGACCGCGAACGTCTTCGCCGGCGGCAGGTCGGCGGCGTTGCCTTCCGGCGCGCCCTGATCGACCCAGGCCACCAGCGTCGAGATCTCCTGCTCGCTCAAGCTCGAGTCGTTGGCGAAGGTGCCGGCCTTCGCGTCGGCGTGCCACGGCGGCATGGCGCGGTCGGTGACCACCTGGCGGATCGACTTCGCCCAGGGCCGCGCCTCTTGGTAGTTGAGCAGCGACATCGGGGCGATGTCGCCCGGCCGGTGGCAGGTCTGACAGTTCTCCTGGAGGATCGGCGCCACGTCCTTCGAGAACGTGACCGGACCCTCGCTACGGTCGGCCGCGGCGAACGCGGCGGCTCCGGCGAGGAGGATCGACAGGACGGCGACGATGAGGGGGCGGCGGCGCATCGGATTCTCCGCGGGCGGAAGGGTGCCCGATGTCGTGGACCTGTACTGAATACAGTTTAGCTCAGCGTCGAGTTTCATCGATCTTCGTTTTTCTCGTCGATCACCCACCCCACCAGCGCCGCGTCCACCCGCATGAAGCGGTAGATCCCGCGGCGGCGATCCCCCTTCAACTCGGGGTTCCAGAACTCCCACACCGTCTCGCCCCCGGGGGTGACCTCGAAGACCCGGCCGCGGTCGCTGTCGCAGATCAGGGTGTCGCCGTTGGGCAGCCGCTGGCTCGACCCCCGCCATTTGGAGTGGAACGCGGAGGGCGGATCGGCGCGGTACTCCCAGGTCACCTGGAGGGTCACCGGGTCGAGCTCGATCACTCGCGAGTGGTCGCGGTCGGTGCCGTTGTCGAAGACGAGTAGGCGACCGTCGTCGAGGAGGGTCGGCATGTGCGGGCCGTCGAGCTCGCCCGGCCCCCAGCTCCACACCACCTGCTTGGTGTCCCGATCGAGGATCAGCAGGAGCCCCGGGTTGCGCAGGCACAGCAGGAGGTTGCCGGCCCGAAACCGCGGGTCGCGTTCGCCGAGCGCGGTTGCGGGCAGTGACTCGACGGTGTTGAGGTGGTAATAGTCGTAGCTGCGGGCGAGAAGCTTGCTCCAGCGCCCCGGTCGATCGAGCGGCGACGGCGGATGGAGCTTCGCCAGTCGATCGCGCGCGTCCCAGGTCGACCACCGGTGGTTCGTCCTGCCTTCAGGCGAGAGCCAGGCGAGACCGTCGAAGTAGACCATCCGCCGGCGATACAGGTGGATGCTCTTCTCGGGCACCACCATGCCGCCGTCGGCGAGAGGTGCTATGTCGTGATGGACCTTGCCGCGGTGTTCGAGCACGACGTTCGAGCCCGCGTCGAGCACGAACAGCGCGTCGTTGACGCAGACGACGGCGAGCTTGCCGCCGCCGAGCAGCTCGGCGTACTCGCAGTGCTGCTGATCGGTGGCGGGCAGCCGCCAGGTGTGGAGGCGCCGCCCGTCCATGTCCATGAGGTAGGCGCGATCGCGGTCGTTGGTGTAGAGGTTCACGCCCGACCAGGCGCGCTCTCGGTCGTGCAGCACGACGCCGCGCAGCTTGGCGTCGGCGCCCGCGCTCCAGTGAACGTAGGGTAGGGCGCGCAGCGCTTCGACGCCGCGGTCGCGGCCGGCGCCGGCATCGCTCTCGGGTGACGCGCAAGCCAGCGAGATCACGAGCGCGGCGCCGAGCAGGGCGAGCGCCGCGGCGCGCCGTAGCTCATGGTCAAGACGCATTGTGGCTAGTCGCTGCCTCGATCGAGGAGCCGTCGCTTCACGGCCCACCAGCGGTTGCGCAGCTTCCAGAAGCGGCTGAGCTCGAGGGTGCTCTTGAGCTCCTTGAGCTCGAAGTGGCGGTTTCTCACTCCCCACCACAGCGCGCCCTGGATCTCCTTGTGGCGTCCCAGCTCGAGATCGCGACGTCGCACCTCGTGCTCGAGCTCGGCGATGCGACGGTGGAGCGATTCGCTGCGCAGATAGACCAGGGTGTCGGCGATCGACTCGTGCTGCAGTGTGAAGTCGACACCGTCGCGGCTGATCGCGGTCAGCGTGAGCACCGCGCCGAGCGGGAAGCCGCCGGACGACTTGGTCGGAGAGGACGGCTGGCCCATCCCCGGTTGGGGCGGGGGGGGCGCGAGGACGAGGGACCATGCCGGCAGAGCGACAGCCGCTCGTTCCGGGGACGCGGCGAATCGCGCCGCGACGTCGGCGCGCGCGCGATCGGGAACGGTGGCGCCGGCCGTTTTCCCATCGATCGCCGCCTCGACGCGCGCCACCGGCTCACCGTCGGGCATGATCGCCCAGCCGCGCAAGGCGAGCGCGCCGTCGGGCGCCACCGTCGCTTCTTCGAGAACACCGGCAGGCTCGAGCGCGATCGACAGCGGATCCGGCAGCGGATCGCCGCCGGGCGCCGCTACCACGTACACGTCCTGCGACGCCCACAAGCCTCGCGGCACCCGCCGGTACGCGGGCGGCGACCCGGTCGCTTGCCCCAGCGCGCGCGCCACGAACGACTCGTCGACCCAGGTCGACCCGTAGCGCCGCGGGTCGAGGCGCTCGTTCTCGCTCGCCGGCTCGAACCACGCACCCGAGTCGTCGAGCTTGCGACCCGGGAGGAGCGTGCGCTCGTCGTTGACGGTGAAGATCAGGATGCCGCCGGGCGCGAGTAGCGCGTGCAGGCGCTCGAGCCAGGCCGGGACGTCGGCGGGGTTGAAGTGGGTGAACACCGAGATGGCGACCACGACGTCGAAACGTCCTTCGATCGAGAGCGCGCCGGCGTCCGCGGTCGAGACCTGGCCGGCGACGCCGAACGCGTCACGCTGGAACGCCACCGCGTCGGCCATCACGTCGGCGACGGTGATGCGCTCGCGCGGATGCTCGCGCACCAGAAAGCGCGTGGTGCGTCCGTACCCGCTGCCGAAATCGAGCACCGTCGCCCGAGGGGTACCGGCGCCGAAACGCAGGCGGAGGAGCTGGCGTAGCAGCCGGTGCGCGCTCCAGCCGCCGCGGAAGTAATCGAGAACCGCGCGGCCCGGAAGCTCGTGGTGCAACCGATCGAGAAAGCGCAACAGCGGATCGGCCGGCGCGATGCGCCGATCGACGCCGTCGTCGCCGACCGCGAAGCGCAGGTAATCGTCGAGTCGGGTCGGGGGCGAGGGCGGGCCGTCGAGCGTGGAGGAGATCCTGGTAGTCGTGTCGGCCCTTATAACACGGTCGGCTCGGGCACTCTACGGCTCGCCGCCGAGCTCGCTCAGGAAGCGATTGGCCCAGTCGTGGACCGTGTTGCTGGCGATCGCATTCTGGAGCGATCGCATCCGGCGCCGCATCTCGCGCGGACGCAGGTGCAGCGCCTCCTCGATGGCGTCGGCCAGCCCGTCGACGTCGTGCGGATTGACCTGCAGCGCCCCGCGCAGCTCGTCGACGGCCCCGGCAAACTCGCTCAGCACCAGAACGCCGCTGGCGTCGGGCCGGCACGCCACGTACTCCTTGGCCACCAGGTTCATTCCGTCGGCGAGCGGCGTCACCAGCATCACGTCGGCGGCGCTATAGAGCGCGACCAGTTCGTCGAATGGCAGATTGCGCCTCTGGTAGTGCACCGCGGCCGTGCCGATCTCGCCGTAGTCGCCGTTGATGCGGCCCACCAACTGCTCGACCTTGCCGCGCAGCTCCTGGTACCCGGGAATCTGTTCCCGGCTGGGCACCGCTACCTGCACCAGCACGGCGTCGCGTATCGACGATCCGGGACGCCCCAGCCACTCGTAGAACGCTTCGAGGCGTAGGTCGATACCCTTGGTGTAGTCGAGCCGGTCGACGCCGAGGATCAGCTTGCGGCCGCCCCCGAGCTTTTGCCGGAGCTCCTCGGCGCGCTCGACGATGCGTGGATCGCGGGAGGCGCGTTGGAAGCGCTCGACGTCGATCGAGACCGGGAAAGTGCCGGCGCGCACGCGGCGGCTCTGATAGATGACGCCTCCGGGCTCCCGCTGCCCGCTCACCAATCGAGCGGCGAGCGTGAGGAAGTTGTTGCGCGACGCGCGGGTTTGGAACCCGATCACGTCGGCCCCCAGCAGACCCTCGATGACTTCCTGGCGCCAGGGTAAACGCCTGAACAGCTCGGGGGGTGGGAACGGGATGTGCAAGAAGAACCCGATGCTGATGTCCTGTCGAAGCTGGCGCAGCATCGCCGGAACCAGCTGGAGCTGGTAATCGTGAACCCAGACCTTGCCCCAGGGCGCCGTCACCGCCGCCGCTTCCTCCGCGAAGCGCCGGTTGACCTCGACGTAGCGCGCCCACCAGTGCCGGTGGTACTCGGGCTCGCGGACGGCGTCGTGGTAGAGCGGCCAGAACGTCGAGTTGCACTGGCCCTGATAGAAGTCGCTGAGCTCGGAGCGCGAGATCGCGACCGGCAGGTTGGTGATGCCTCCGGCGGCGAACGCGACGGTGGTGCCCGCGGCGCTGCCGGGCCATCCGATCCAGGCGCCACCGCGCTCGCGGACGATGGGTGCCAGTGCGGCGACCAGGCCGCCGGGGCTGGTGATCCAGGCCTCGGCGCCGTCGGCGCGCACCGCCGAGCGGCGCACCGGCAGACGATTGGCGACGATGATCAGGTCGTGCTTGGCGCGAGGCGAGACTCGTGTCGCCTCGACCGCCTCGGGCTCGACGCCGGGTTGGGCCCCGGACTCGTCTACGGCCGCGCGGGCAGTGCTCTCGCCGGTTACCATGCTCGGCACCTTCCAGTTGTACTGCTCCGGCCTCCGTACCGGATCTTCGATCCGGCGTCTATTTCCATTGTCTCCCGGCGCGACGGCAGGTGCCAGTGACCGGGTCGAGCCCCAGCGGCGCGGGCCGCCTCCCTCGCGCCACCCTCGACTGGGCTCTCTTCCTCGACGTCGACGGCACCCTGCTCGACATCGCGGAGACGCCCTTCGCCGTGGTCGTGCCCCAGCAGGTCCTGGTGATGCTCTCCCTGCTCCACGCCGCGCTCGACGGAGCGGTCGCCCTCGCCAGCGGGCGCTCGATCGAGACCATCGACTTGCTGTTTCGCCCGCTCCACCTTCCAGCGGCCGGTCAGCACGGCCTCGAGCGGCGCGGCGCCGACGGCATCGTCGAGCGACCCCTGGTCGCCGACACGGGGCTCGATCGCGTGCGCGAGCGCCTGTCGGGAGCGGAGTCCGAGATACCGGGTCTCCTGATCGAGGACAAAGGCGACACCATCGCTGTGCACTACCGTCGAGTGCCCTCGCGCGAGCTCGAGGTGGAGAAGCGCGTCGCCGACGCCGTCGGCGGCGTCGCCATGCTCGAGCTCCTACCCGGCAAGAAGGTGATCGAGATCCGGCCACGCGGCGCCGGCAAGGACAAGGTGGTGGAAGCGTTCATGGGGGAGGCGCCGTTTCGCGGGCGCGTTCCGGTCTTCGTCGGCGACGACCGCACCGACGAGGACGGCTTCGCCGCGGTCAACCGACTCGGCGGCCACTCGATCCGCGTCGGCGCCGAAGGTCCGAGCGTGGCTCGCCATCGCCTCGCGTCTCCCAACGCGGTCCGCGACTGGCTCGCGACGGTCGCTGCGCAGATCGTCGATACCGCGAGTGGTGAAGACGGCGGCATGACGTTGGCTTCGCAATGAGCGACCTCGACCTCGCCTTGATCGGCAACTGCGGCTTCAGCGCGCTGATCGACGCTCGCGGTCGGGTGGTGTGGGCCTGTCTGCCGCACTTCGACGGCGATCCCATCTTCTGCAGCCTGCTCGACGGCGAGCGCGACCAGGCCGAGCTCGGGTTCTTCGACGTCCACCTCGAGCGGTGCGCGCGGACCGAGCAGAGCTACCTCGAGAACACGGCGATCGTGGTGACGCGCCTGTACGACGAATCGGGCGGGATCGTCGAGATCATCGACTTCGCGCCGCGCTTCCAGCACTACGGCCGCTCGTTCCATCCCACCGCGATCGTGCGTCAGGTGAAGCCGCTGCGCGGCCTGCCGCGAATCCAGATCCGCTTGCGCCCCGCCTACGAGTGGGGCGCGGGGCGCCCGGAGGTGACGCGAGGCTCCAACCACGTTCGCTACGTGGCGCCGAGCCTCACCGTTCGGCTCACCACCGACGCGCCGATCTCCTACGTCGTCAACGAGGTCCCGTTCCTGCTCGAGGATCCACTCACGCTCTACCTCGGTCCCGACGAGACCCTCGATCGCGCGGTGACGGACGTCGGCCGCGAGTTCTACGAGCGCACCCAGGAGTACTGGCTGGACTGGAGCCGCCACCTCGCCATCCCGTTCGAATGGCAGGACGCGGTGATCCGCGCGGCGATCACCCTCAAGCTGTCGAGCTTCGAGGAGACCGGCGCGATCGTGGCGGCGATGACCACTTCTATCTCCGAGGCGCCGTCGACCGGCCGCAACTGGGATTACCGCTACTGCTGGCTGCGCGACGCCTATTTCGTGGTGCGCGCGGCCAATCGTCTCGGCGTCACCGACACCATGGAGCGGTATCTCCAGTACATCACCAACGTCACCGCGCTCGCCCCCGACGGCCACCTGCAGCCGGTGTACGGCATCCGTTTGCAGCGGCGCCTCGACGAGCGCGAGGTGACGACCCTGCGCGGGTATCGCGGCATGGGGCCGGTGCGAGTTGGCAACGCCGCTTACGAGCAGGTGCAGAACGACTCCTACGGGAGCGTCATCAACGCGGTGGCGCAGGCGTTCTTCGACCACCGCCTCACCCGCCGTGGCACCGTCGAGACCTTTCGCCGTCTCGAGCTGGTCGGCGAGCAGGCGGCGCACCGCTTCGACCAGCCCGACGCCGGAGTGTGGGAGTTCCGCCAGAAGCGCGCGGTGCACACCTACTCGTCGGTGATGTGCTGGGTGGCCTGCGACCGACTGCGGCGCATCGCGCTGCGGCTCGGTCTCGCCGATCGCGCCGCCTACTGGGGCGTGCATGCCGATCGCATCCGCGCCTACGTCGAGCAGGGTGCGTGGAGCCGCGAGCTGCGCCGCTTCAAGAGCGTAATCGGCGGCGACGGGAGCGAAGCGCACGACGTGGCCGACGCCAGCCTGCTCCTGCTCCACGAGCTGGGTTTCCTCCATGCCGCCGATCCCCGGTTCGCGTCGACAGTGGTCGAGCTCGAGCGGACGCTGCGCTGCGGCAATCTGGTGCTGCGGTATCGGGCCGACGAGATGGGGCCGGCCACCACCGCGTTCACCGTCTGCGCCTTCTGGTACGTCGATGCGCTGCACGTCCTCGGTCACGCCGAGCAGGCGCGCGAGCTGTTCGAGCACCTGCTCTCGACGCGCAACCGCCACGGTTTGCTGTCGGAGGACCTCGACCTCGCCACCGGCGAGCAGTGGGGGAACTTCCCGCAGACCTACTCGATGGTAGGGCTCATCAACTCGGCGATCCGGTTGAGCAAGCCCTGGGAAGAAGCGTTCTAGTCACGATTGACGAGGCCGTTCGATCGGGGCGCTATGCTGCCCGCGATGTCGAACGCGAGCGCCAGGCGACTCGTCCTCTACGGCGCCGGCACCACGCGCACGATGCGCGCGCACTGGGCGCTCCACGAGCTCGGCCTCGACTACGACGCGAAGCTGGTCGCGTCGCGCAGCGGCGAGACGCAGAGCGACGAGTTTGCCCGCCTCAACCCCAAGCGCAAGATCCCGGTGCTTTGCGACGGCGACTTCACGCTCACGGAGAGCGCCGCGATCGTCACGTATCTCGGTGACACCTACGGCGGAGGAAGCGGCCTGGTACCCGCGCCCTCGACGCGCGAGCGGGCGCGCTACGACGAGGCGTGCTTCTTCGTGATGATGGAGCTCGACGCGCACACGCTCTACGTGGTGCGTCGACATCGAGACCTCGCGGAGCTCTACGGCGAGGCGCCCACCGCGGTGGCGGAGGCGTTCGCGGGCTTCGATCGACAGGTCGCGACCGTCGAGAGCGCGCTGCGCGACGGCCGGCCCTTCCTGCTCGGTGACACCTTCACCGGCGCAGACATCCTGCTCGGGACCTGCCTGCAGTGGGCCGCGTTCTACGGTCGCGCGCTGGCGGAGGGACTGTCGGCCTATTCGAGCCGCGTGCTGGCCCGGCCCGCCTGCGCCCGGGCGGCGGCGATCAACTACTCGATCCTGCCCGACGGTTCGCCGCGGAAATGAACGCTAAAATGCCGTCATGTGCCGCAACATCCACACCCTCCACAACTTCGATCCACCCGCCACCGCCGAGGAGATCCGCGACGCGGCGCTCCAGTACGTGCGCAAGGTGAGCGGTTACACCAAGCCGCCGGCGGTCAACCGCGAGGCTTTCGACCGCGCGCTCGACGCGGTGACCGAGGAGACCGCGCGCCTGCTATCGGAGCTGGTGGCGTCCGGTGCGCCGCGAACCCGCGAGCACGAGGCCGAGAAGGCGCGCGATCGCTGGGAGAAGCGCGCCGCGAAGATGCGCGCGTGAGCGTGAGCTCCGCGAGTGGTGTGTACCACCCGCTCCGCTCAC